>DUVZ01000243.1 GCA_012840785.1 Bacteroidales bacterium | reverse complement strand
TTTATGGGATGTGAAAAAGGTGCAAGACCTATCAAGAAAAAAGTAACAGAAAGTAACGAAAATTTAAATCAACCTCAAAAAGAAGAAAAAACTATGAGTTCAACAATGGTTAGACAAATGATGCCAGAGTTTACAATGGATGCATACGATGCAAAAACTGGTAAATACAAAACAATTTCAAGCGAAGATTATAAAGGTAAATGGACAGTGGTATGTTTCTACCCTGCAGACTTTACATTTGTATGTCCAACTGAAATTGCAGCAATGAATGCGCATTATGAAGATTTTCAGAAACTAAACACTGAAATTCTTGCCGTATCTGTCGACTCGAAATACTCACACAAAAGATTTCATGAAACAGAGCCAATTTTGAAAGACCTTGTACTAACTATTGGTGCAGACAACAACCAAGAAGTAAGCCGTGCATTTGGTGTTCTTGTTGAAGAAGAAGGTGTAGCTCTAAGAGGTAGATTCCTGTTTACTCCTGACGGACTTTGTGTAGCACAAGAGGTGCAAGCCGACTCTGTTGGAAGAAACGTAAACGAATTTTTGAGACAGGTAGAAGCTTGGCAACATGCCACAGAGCACAACGTAGTATGTCCAGCAGGTTGGAGACCAGGTAAGAAAACACTTCCTGTAGCCGAAAACCCAGAGAAAATGACTGGACGCGTGGGTGATTACATCACAATTGAAGAAATTTTGAGCTAGTTTTAAGCACTTACAGTTCAATAATAAAGAATCCTGAACGTTTTTAGGCGTTCAGGATTTTTTGTGCCTATACTTAAAAAAAAATAGCCCCTTTAAAGTTATCAACAACAACACTCAAAACTGTTAACAACATCTGCAGTGCATCTGAAACAGAGTGTATTAAAGACAACAGAATCACTCCAATCATCAATTGAAGTGATTCTGTATAATATTTTAGCTCCACATAAAATAGAGCAAAACTAAAACTCAATGCAACCCATTAACGAGCATCTAATACCTCTTTAATAGCACTTACTACAATAGGTATTCCTTCATTTATTTTCTCAACAGATGTGTTACAATACGAAAGTCGTATAAAGTTGTTCTTCACACCATGCGGATCGAAAGTTTTACCAGATACAAACACCACACCCTTCTCTATTGCAATTTGCAAAATCTCGGTAGAGTCAACACCCTCGGGTAGTTGCAACCAAATATAAAACCCCCCACGCGGAGCAGTAAAAGTAACCTCATCTGGTAAGAGCTCATTTAACACCTTAGCCATCGCTTCAGCACGCTTCTTATATTCAATTCTCACCTTTTCGATGTAATTATCAGCCATACCCGATTGAAGAAACTTATCAGCAATTACCTGCGTAAAACTAGGCGAACAAGCATCAATAGCCTGCTTTATCAACTCACACTTCTGATAAATAGCTTCCGGCACAAGCATCCAACCAAGGCGCAATCCAGGTCCGATGATTTTAGAAAACGAACCCGTATAGCAAATATCAATTCCCTTTGGATTAATCTCCTTAAAAGTTCTCAAATCCTCCTTGTCCTCCTCATTGAAATACAAATCGCTGTATACATCATCCTCAATAATAGGAATTCCCCTACCATCCAACAACTCTATCAATCGATGCTTGGTCTCGGCAGAATATAAAGTACCAGCCGGATTATGAAAATTGGGAGTGAGATAAACGAACTTTGGTTTCTCCTCTAAATTATTGAGCACCTCCTCCAGCTTATCCACATCCATACCACCATCAGTGAGCGGCACACTCACAATATTTGCCTCATAGGAGTTGAACGCCGACACAGCCCCAATAAAACATGGATTTTCAGTAATAATAGTATCACCCGGATTCACAAACGTTTTAGCCAATATATTTATTCCCTGCAACGACCCAGTTGTAATCATCAACTTATTTTCGGAAACAGGCAAACCCTTTTTCTCCAAAAAAAGCGTCAACGACTTTAGCAACTGTGGCAAACCACTAGTTGGGCCATACTGCATAGCAATTTTCTTCTCCTGCGGAGTTAGTTTTTCATATATAGCATCAATTTCGTCAAGTGGAAACATATCATTGTCAGGCATTCCTCCAGAGAACAATATCATTCCTGGTTTATTAGCCAGACTCATCAAGTCTCTAATCTCAGACGAACGTAATTTTTTTACAGAGTTTGAAAAAGTATACATTTTTAGTCTATTTTTAAATTGGTTGTTTTTATAAATTCAAGATTATTTTTTTTAGAACAATAGCTAATGGCAACAAGCCACCCCATTACGCGTCTTTAGCCAGCTCCTCACCCAAATCAAAAGCCTTTAAGTTCATTGCCACTATATCTTCGCCTTTGCTAGCAAACAGCTCCGTTAGGCTATTCTGAAACTGCTTCTTATCAATTCCAAGAAACTTAGAAGCCAAGCCCACCATCACCACATTTTCGGCTTTGGCACTACC
>DUVZ01000242.1 GCA_012840785.1 Bacteroidales bacterium | reverse complement strand
TCAGATGACGAGTTTCCTACTTTTCTGAAATATAGTAGCTATATAACATTCAATTCTTTGTCGCAATTTGAGCGTTTTTATCCTCAAGTAACACAATCGGGTAAAGATATTAAGTGTGGTTTGCGCATCAATCCAGAGTTTTCGGTTGTCGACACCGATTTGTATAATCCCAGCACACCTGGTTCTCGTTTGGGAGTGACACGTGCACTTATTGGAGATAAACTACCCGAAGGTGTGTCAGGTTTGCACTTACACAACCTTTGCGAAAACAACTCATACGATTTAGAGAAAACTCTTGAAGTGGTTGAGGAGAAGTTTGGCCATCTTTTTAAGAATATTGAGTGGATCAACTTAGGTGGTGGGCACTTAATGACTGAGAAAAACTACGATACAGAACATTTGGTAGCACTTCTGAAATCGTTGAAAAAGCGTTATCCACATCTCGATATTATTATGGAGCCGGGTAGTGCTTTTACATGGCAAACAGGTGTGTTGATAGCCACTGTAAATGATATTGTTGTGAATGACAATGTGCAAACTGCTATGCTAAATGTATCATTTGCTTGTCACATGCCCGACTGTTTGGAGATGCCTTATAAACCTCGTATTCGTGGTGCACACCAAGAACCAGTGGAAGGCAAGCCTACTTATAGAATGGGAGGAAGTAGCTGTTTGAGTGGTGATTTTCTAGGCGATTGGTCTTTCGACGAGCCTTTGAAGGTGGGTGATAAGATTGTCTTTGAAGATATGATTCACTACACAATGGTAAAGACCACTATGTTTAATGGTGTTTCGCATCCATCTATAGGATTGTGGACAAAGGATAATGAGTTTGTACTATATCGCAAGTTTGGTTATGAGGACTACAAGAGTAGGATGGATTAATCTAGCTAATAATTAAACAGATATTAATTAAACAAATTATACAATCAACTGTTAATATAGGAACAGTGAAACTATTTCTTTTATAAATAGTTTCTAATATTAATCATTAAAAAAATATTTTATGGGTTTCCTTTGGTTTATAATAATTGGTATAGTAGCTGGCTTTGTAGCTGGCAAACTAATGAGAGGTGGAGGCTTTGGTCTTTTGGTTAATCTTGTTGTTGGTATTATAGGAGCAGTACTTGGTGGATGGGTGTTTAGTTTTTTAGGTATATCTACATCAGGTATTATTGGGAGTCTTGTAACTGCAACAGTAGGAGCAATTATTCTGTTATGGATTATATCATTATTCCAAAAGCGATAAATTTCTCATTAGAATAAAACATTTTAATATATATAAGTCGATGTATTCGGTAATAACGAGCATCGACTTTTATTGTATCATTTTAGATGGGTGAAAAAGATAGTTATAGAAAGCAGATAGGTATATTTTCGGGGTCGTTCAATCCTATTCATATGGGGCATGTGATGCTTGCCAACTATATAACTGAGTTTAGCTATGTAGATGAAGTATGGTTTGTAGTAACTCCACACAACCCCTTGAAGCAGGTGGAAGGGCTGGCTGACGAGAAATCACGTTTAGAGATGTGCTGCATAGCTGTAGAGGGGATGGACAAGTTGAGAGCTTCAGACATTGAGTTTTCGATGCCAAAGCCATCTTATACTATCGACACATTGGATAGATTGAAAGAAGAGCACCCCGAATTGGATTTTACTTTAATTGTAGGTGCTGATAATTGGAGCAACTTTCATCTATGGAGGCAGTATGAAAGGATAATAGAAGAGAACAAGATTTTAATTTATCCACGATTAGGAGAAGAGTTGCTGATAGACAAAAAGTATAGCCACAATGTGCGCCCTTGCAATGCCCCCATTTTGCAAATATCTTCTACCTTTATTCGTTCGAGCATTAAAGATGGCAAATGTATGTCTTCGTTTCTACCCAGTGGAGTTTATGATTACATTGTGACTCACAAACTCTATAGGTAAATATTTTATTATAGGTCATACTCAATCTTATCGAGTAGTGCTGGTATAATTTTTAAATCTACCCCTGACGACTCTAGTTCTTCGAAGTCGCCTCTAAGGAGTGCTTTGAATGATTTTATGTTTTTTATTTTCCTAATCGATTCAGAGTAAAACTTCATTGCATCTTCCATATTTCCTTGAGCAAGCTCTACATGTCCTGCATTTAGAAAATCGTGAGAAGTGGGGCTGTTTTGCAATATCTTTTGATAATATCGTTGCGATACATCAAACTTATGCGAAAGGAACGAGCACCAAGCTATTGAACGCCACACTCGTGTATTGGTGTCATCTATCCACTCAACCTTAAAGTAGTTTTCTAAAGCTTTGTCATACTCTTTTAGCTCTAAAAAGCAGTGCCCAATATTGAGCTGAATATTTAAATCTTGGGGATGCAGTCGTTCAAGCTTTTTGTAATATTGCAATGCGTCATTGGGTTGTTTTAGCAATCGATAGCATTGTGCTATGCGTCTAAGCACCCAAGTGTTGTTCGACTCTATAAGATCTGCCCTTAAGTATGCCTCCAATGCTTCTTCTATATTGCCAAGTTGTTGTTTGCAATATCCAATCTTTTCCCATACTTCAGAGTTGGCTGTATCCACCTTCGACAACATTTCGTAGGCACTTAATGCTTCCGATAGATGATTCTTCTCGAAGTAGTAAAGCGCTATTTTCTTTAAGTTTTCGGGAAGTGTAACTATAGGAGAGATAGCCTCAATTTTATGAAAATTGAGAGGAAAGGCAAAAATATCGGTAAACTCATCTTTTCGACGATATACTTTATAGAATCTGTATAAATCTTGAACATACTGTTTGCACACAGCTTCCTCTTCTTTATGAGGATTGATTACTAGCTCTTCATCCTGCAAACTCTTCATCTGCTCGCTTTCAGCACCAAGCTGCGAACTCATCATATTTCGATACTCCTCAGGCATCATCATGATACTAAAACAGAATGAATACTTGTCGGAGTTGCAAATGAACGATGCTTTAGTAATTGAGTCAATAATGCCTTTGTTGTCAGCATTTTCGGATATAAATCCTTGCAATTGCGACTGCTGTATGTTGAAAGGCAAAAACCAATTGCTCATCTCATTAAAAAATGGATACGATTTGAGATTGGCAAATGTGGAGTGAAAAACATCAGCCCCTTGTAGTTGCAGGTTCGAAAACTCTCGAAGTTTATCCGTTATACCTGCATCGTCAAGAATCTTTTGCCACTCAGGGTTTTTGTCGTCCATACCTGTTTCACCCATCCACTCGTCCATTTTTATCTTTTTACCAATAATAGGACTTAGCTTCATCATTTCGGGTAAAATCTCTTCTGTAAGCTTTTTGGTTATTTCTTCTGTTTCCCTCGATTGAATAAATTGAATAATAGCAATAAGTAGTCTTCTTCTAAAATAACTTTCGTCTGACAATAGCTCCATCTTGCTTATCAATTCTGGATATAGATGCCACCTACTATGAAATTGTTGAAGAATGGGGGTGAGCGAAATATTAGAGCGCATAGAGATATGCATATTGCTGTGTGAGCAACACTCTAAAAGGAACAGTACTTTCTTAGCATCAAATCGCTGCATTATGTTGAGCATGAGTGCAGAGATGAACATGCTTTTGTCGTCGACTGGAATAATGTCGTCTTGCATAAAGCTAGTGTAGGCATCTATGGTATCTTTATTGGCACGTGGTGCTGAAAAGATAGCGTAAAACATTTCGCTTACAATACGTTCGTGCTCTTGCTCATTGTTTTTGTTTCTAATCTTTTTTTCTTCCTCCTCTTCAAACAGCGATAGAAGCTGTCTTGTGTCAACACTCTTCTTTATTTCATCGCTGTATTCATCTAGCGATAGTGTAGAGCGTACAGAAGCGATTCTCATTTTCTCAAAAAAGAGATGCGAGCTTTCGTTTATTAGGGCTGCTTCGGCTGCATCGATCGTTAGCTTATATGTTTCACGAAGCAGATTGTTGTATATTTTATCTTGTTCAGGGTCATCACTACCCTTTATAAGGTAGTGCAGCATATATTTGTAGTTGTTTTCAAGCTCGTTTAGCTTGTCTGTAATTTTCCAATTGTTCAGCTCTTTGGTGATATCTCTAATAGAGTCGAAAGCATTTTTGAGGTCTTTCTTATCAATATGCTGATTGGTTTGTTTTATAAAGTCTCTTATTTGGGTATTATTCATTTTAATCATCCAGTTTTTTGCGAATTATAAGTGTTGATGGTAGAGAGTGACTCCATGTAATAGCAGAACTAATAAGTTTACTCCATCCCTCAAAGCCTATCACAACAAGGTCAAGCTGTTTTATAAACTCATAATCAATTTTCTTTGAGTTATCCCACATTGATACTTTTCCGCTAGCATTTTTTCTCATTGTAGAAAAAGCCTTCTTCAGTTCGGGGTCAGTATCAATTACTCCTATAGCATCCCATAATGTTATTTTAGCTACTGTGTTTTCAGCCAATCGTTTTATGTAATCAAAAATATGGATGTCAGTTTTGTCTAAGATAGGTATAAATACATCGTTGATAGCACCTAAATTGTGCTCTATAAAAATACCTGTTGTTCTTTCGTTTCGTTCAAGCAGCGTTGAAACGCCTTTGTGTGAAATTGTGGTAAGTGTAGTGTCATCAATTTCTTGCTGTGAATCTTGATAAGCTTTAAATCGTTGGTACGATCCCCACAATTGTGGAGTGAAAACAGTTCTACCAATACCAATGAGCACTAAATTACAGTCTAGTTCATCTGATGTTGATAAAATCTCTTCTACAAAATCATTAGATGGTTTTATAAATGTGCGAACCATTTTTGTGCTTTTTCTACACAAATCAATTATTCCATCATAGAGTGTAGCCTTGTACTCTTCAATATTTTCTATTTTATTGTACTCCTCTTCTTCCATAAGGTGTAAAGTGGCTATTTGCTCATCTTTAATTTTAGATTGCAATAAATAGTTTGCAATTTTACAAAGAGCAATTCCTGTCTCTTTTTTTGAGAAACAAGCCAATATATTTAGAGGAGAATCAGACTCTTGCTCGAGCACAGATCTCTTTAAAAACTTATCTATAAATGCCATAAGAAATTAATATTAATAATTACCGCAACATCTCTTCATCCAGCATAGAGTCTTTGTATCCCAAGAAATAGAGAATACCATCGATACCTACACTCGAAAGTGACTGTTCCGCTGTTTCAACAACCTTTGGTTTTGCATGAAAAGCAATTCCTAATCCTGCTGCTTCTAGCATCAATAGGTCGTTGGCTCCATCGCCCACAGCAACTGTTTGTCTTATATCTACCTTTTCAACTTGTGCTATTAGCTTCAAAAGCTCGGCTTTTCTTTCTGCATCAACAATATCGCCAATATAATTTCCTGTTAGTTTGCCATCTTTTATTTCAAGTTCATTAGCATACATATAATCAAGTTGATACTTCTCCTTTAGATAGTTGCCAAAATAGGTAAATCCACCTGATAGAATTGCAATTTTGAAACCAACTTTCTTCAATACAGCAATCAGCCTATCTAAACCTTCAGTAATGGGCAGGTTTTCGGCAATCTCTTGCATAACAGATGCATCAAGACCTTTTAATAGTTTAATGCGTTGTTTGAAGCTCTCGGCAAAGTCTATTTTTCCTTGCATCGCCAACTCTGTAATCTCTTTCACTTGGTCGCCAACTCCAGCTTTCACAGCCAACTCGTCTATTACCTCTGTTTGGATAAGTGTGGAGTCCATGTCGAAGCATATTACGCGTCGCATTCTGCGAAACATACTCTCTTCTTGGAAAGAGATATCAAAATCGAGTTCAGAAGACAAACGAAGAAACTCTTGTTGCATGCTCCTTTTATTATCTGGAGTTCCTCTTACCGATAGTTCAACACATGCATTTCTGCAGCATTGTTCCGACTCTTCTAGAGGTATACGTCCTGTGAGGCGCACAATATTATCGATGTTTAATCCTTGGTCGGCAACAATGGTGGATACTGCCGCAATTTGCTTTGCTGTTAACACACGTCCCAATAAGGTGATAATATACCTATCTTTTCCTTGCATTTTCACCCATTTGCTATAGCGCTCGTCGCTAATGGGTGTAAATCGTATAGTAACACCCATCTCATAAGCTTTAAACAGCAAGTCTTTTAGAATACCTCCTCCGTCAGAGTTTTTTTTGGTTCTAAACATTATGCCGAGCGTTAAGCTACGATGTATATCAGCCTGACCAATATCAAGAATAAAAGCGTCATGTTTTGCAAGTACTTGTGCAAGAGAAGCAGTTACACCTGGTCTGTCTTCACCACTTATTGTTGCTAAAATAATTTCAGAATTTGTTATTTCCATAATCTATATAATTGCCATTGAAACTTGAGTATAAATATCTTCGATATCATTGTTTTCTATTTTGTCAAAATCCTCTTTGCGAGGTGTTATAAGCATTCCAGCCATATCTATTGCACCGGGACTTACTAAAAGCTGCTGTGCACCTTTGGTTGAATATTGCCACGGACGATGTGCTTTTCTTGGAAATACATGAATGATATACTTTCCTTCTTCCATAAAAGAGATAATATTTATCATTGGCTCATCATCGTCGGGATTATGCGATTTCAAATAGTCGAACACATAACCAAACTGCTCTTCTGCATCCTCTTTTGTGTCACTCTCGATTCTAAGACATGAACGAAGAGAGTTTTCGCTACTTAAAAGAATATTGGTTTTTAAACCAGCCTGAAAATGAAAATGATCGGGGGCTGATGCTCCACATTTTGCTCCGTTGTAAAACACTATGTAGTTTGGCAGATGCTCTACCAGTGAAAGCATGTCAATTATCTTTTTACCAATTAGTTGAGGCACGTGAGAGTGCAGGGCGATAGTTAAATGATTTTCAAGAATGGGGTATGGGTTGCATAAAATAATATACTTGTCCATAAAAGGAATGCCTTGTTGCACAGATGGTCTATTCTCTTTACATAAAAAACAGATGCGCTCTTCAATGCTGTTATCATCAACTTTGGCTGATGCTGAAATGAAACGCGATGGATTGTATTGCAAAACAACCTCCGCATCACTTCCCCATGTAAGTGATCTATATTGGATATTGCTCATTTGTTTGCAATTATCATCAAGTAGTTTCCATACTTCTCTTTGTGCTGAAAACAGCTGCTCTATTTCTTTCTGTAGATTCATTTATACTATTTTACTTGCTAACAAAGGTAGGAATAATTTCTTTTATTGCACTCAAAACGTATAAAAAAGACCATTTATACAATATTTTGCTGAATTTCAGATGCTTTTATCGGCTTTATCCTATTAATTTTATATTTTTGTAACTTGTAACTCTAAGTAGATTGATGATGATTGAAAAGAGAGATTGATTAACTAAGCAAAAAAATGAAATTTAAATTTATATTATTTCTAATAGGCGCTCTTTCTATACTTACTTCGTGTTCGCAACACAAATCAACTAAAGATAAACAGGCGGATATAGCAAGCGATACTTCTCAAATAGATGAGGAGTTTGATATCTTTTTGGAAAATTTCAACAGCAAGCCCACATTTCAACGTCAAAGGATTATCTTTCCAATAAAAATGACCGTGCTGCAGCCATCCGAATTTGGTATGGAGGAGGTGGATGAAGAGTTAGCACGCCAAGATTGGATACTGCTCGACTTTACATACGACAGCACATACACTACTAGGCAACTTGATAGCTACGAGCAGCGTATACGTAAATATAACGACTCAACTATTATTGAGCACCGAGGAATAGATAATGGTATATTTGCCGATTACTATTTTGTGAAAAAAGATGGGAAATGGTATTTAAAGTCTTTTTCCGATATTACCTACTAGTGTCCTTTACTCAAGGGCATCTTTAGTAAAGCTTAAAGGCATTAGGCTACTCATGCTTTCTGCAACATATACCTCGCCATTTTTGTATAGCATAATTTTCACAGGCGAATTGTAGCGACTCTCCACCTCAAGTAGTACTTGGCGACAGCTACCACAAGGTGAGATTAAATCATCAGTAAATTTTTCGTTGTAGAATGCCGCCACTGCCAAGGCTTCTATCTTTTGATCAGGATATTGAGCATTAGCATAAAAAACAGCTGTGCGTTCTGCACACAATCCCGAAGGGTATGCGGCATTCTCTTGATTGTTGCCAGTTATTATTTTACCGTTTTCTAAAAGTAGGGCTGCACCCACATGAAATTTAGAATAAGGGGCATAAGCATTGGAAGTAGCTTCTTTTGCAGCGTCAATTAGACTTTTTTCTACTTCTGTGCATTCATCATAACTATAAACGGTTATCTTTGTAGTTAAATCAATTTGTTTCATACTAACTATTTTATTATTTAAGATACTTCAAAAATACACATTTTTAGAATGGTTTTCACTCAAAAGAGATATAAATTGCAATTAAAGCACCTGTTTGTGCTATTATTTGCCTTTACATGTACTTTTCAAGCACTTCCTCAGAAGAGATATAAGGTATATGAAGACTACATCGAAAAGTATAGTCCCATTGCTGTTAGCAACATGCAAAAACATAAAATACCTGCATCTATAATATTGGCTCAAGGTCTGTTGGAATCAGGGGCAGGGCAGAGCGACCTTACAAAACGCTCAAATAATCACTTTGGCATCAAGTGTCATCGCAATTGGACAGGAGGACGCGTTTATGCAAAAGATGACACTCCCAACGATTGTTTTAGAAAATATAGAAGGGCAGAAGACTCTTTTGAAGACCACGCACAGTTTTTAGTACAGGGTTCAAGATACAGTCCCCTATTTCGCCTTTCTCCTACCGATTATAAAGGGTGGGCAAGGGGTTTGCAAAAGTCTGGATATGCTACTGATAGAGCTTATGCCAATAAGCTAATTAAACTCATTGAAGACTATGAGCTCTATAGGTTTGATACAGGAAAGTACAGGAAATCATCTACTAGTCAACCCACTACTTCTCAAAACTGGAAGCATCAACCCTACAAAACACATGGGCTGGTGTATGTGATAGCTGTAGATGGTGATACATACGAAGGTATAGCAGATGAATTTGGTTTTAAAGCAAGACACTTGCTAAAATACAACGAAGTGCCAAAAGGGTTTCCTTTAAATGCAGGAGATATTGTTTACTTCGAGAAAAAGAAGTCGAGAGCCGATAAACCTTACTATGAGCATGTTGTTCAAATAGGAGAGTCGATGCACAGCATTTCGCAAAGATATGGTATGAGGGTGAAAAACCTATATAGAATGAATAGAAAAGATTACGAATATGTGCCTGTAGAGGGTGACATATTAAAATTAAGATAAAACAATGAAATACAATACACAACTTACAAAGCTTATTTTGCCTGAGTATGGCAGAAACATTCACAACATGGTAAACTACTGTGTTAAACTTGAAGACAAAGAAGAGCGCACACAATGTGCAAATTCACTTATCGACATTATGGGCAATATGTTTCCACATTTGCGTAATGTAAATGATTTTAAACATATTCTGTGGGATCATTTAGCAATTATGTCTGATTTTCAGCTAGATATCGACTACCCCTATGAGATAATTAAAAAGGAGGAGTTGATAGCACATCCCCAAAAAATTGAATATAGCAGACCCACTATGAAGTATCGCCATTATGGTAAAACATTAGAGCGTATGATAGATGTTGCTGTAGATATGCCCGAGGGTGAAGAGAAAGAGCAGTTTTTGCACCTGCTTATAAGTCAAATGAAAAAATCGTACACACAGTGGAATAGAGAGGCAGATGATGCTGCTATTTTAGAAGATCTTTATGAACTGTCGGGTGGTAAAATAAAACTAGACCCCAGAGAGTACGAAATACCTGATTTTAAGCCACAACCCAGTACTCCTAGACAACGCCCAAAATCTAACAGAGGTCAAAGAAGAAGATAAGATGATTGATGAAAAGAAACTTATTAAAATAGGAAGGATTTTAAAACCTCGTGGTGTAAAAGGTGAACTCACTGTTCTTTTCAATAATGCTCAATATGCAGATATAGACACCAACTACTATTTTTTCTCTTTAGATGGTATGTATGTTCCTTTCTTTGTGGAGGAGTTTATGTACAACTCTGATGTTACTGCACGAATAGTATTTAAGGGTGTCGACTCAATAGAAAAGGCATCTACCTACAGCAATGTTCGCCTTTTTGTTTTAGACAAATTTGTACAAAATGTTGTAGAAGGTGATGAGCACGAAACTAAGTGGGATAGATTTATTGGCTACACAGCTTACGATGAAGATTCTTCTATAATAGGCACTATAGAGAGCGTAGACTCCTCTACCATAAACACCCTTTTTGTTATAGTAAGTGGAGATGAGGAGATTTTGATTCCTGCTACACCAGATTTTATAGTAAAAGACGACGCGCAGCAAAAGCAACTCTATCTACAACTACCAGAAGGTTTACTATAAAATCCTCTCGAAGAGTAGCTTAACTTTTCGTTGTATTACCTAGCTTTTAAGGTTTTCATCGAGCCTTAAAGTAAGTATAGTAATCATCATTTTTTTACTACCTTTGCATGCTAATGCAATTAACAATATGGATATTAGAAAGAAGCAAATTGCCATTTTAGGTTCTACAGGTTCTATAGGTACACAAGCGTTGGATGTGATAGATCAACACCCCGATAAGTTTGAGGTGTATGCACTAACAGCCAATAATAATATTGAGTTGCTTATTGAGCAGGCTATTAAGTTTAAACCCGAAGTTGTAGTAATTGCAAACGATAAAAACTATTTAATACTAAAAGAGGCTCTAAACAACTATCCTATAAAAGTATGGGCTGGTATAGATGCTATTTCGGATGTAGTACAAACCAGTGATATAGATGTTGTATTGGCTGCCATGGTTGGTTTCTCTGGACTGAGACCCACAATAAATGCACTAAAAGCTGGCAAAACAGTAGCTCTTGCCAACAAAGAAACCTTGGTAGTGGCAGGAGAACAGATAATAGAATTGGCATTAAAAAACCAAGCACCTATTTTACCTGTCGACTCAGAACACTCTGCTATTTTTCAGTGCCTAAATGGTGAAGATTTAAACAGAATAAATAAAATATGGCTCACTGCATCTGGGGGTCCCTTTAGGAATTTCACAAGAGAGCAGTTGCAAGATGTCACCAAAAAGCAAGCCCTCAAACATCCCAGTTGGAATATGGGAGCAAAAGTTACTATCGACTCCTCTACGCTTATGAATAAAGGTTTGGAGATGATAGAGGCAAGGTGGTTGTTCGATATAAAACCCTCTTGTATCGAGGTGGTAGTTCATCCACAATCGATAGTTCATTCAATGGTAGAGTTTGAAGACACTTCAGTAATGGCGCAAATGGGTATGCCAGATATGCGAGTACCTATACAATATGCATTTAGCTATCCACAGCGTTTGAAGTCGGATTTTAAGCCAGCCAACTTTTTCGAACTCTCCAACCTCACTTTCGAGGAGCCCAATTTAGAAGTATTCAAAAACCTATCGTATGCTTACGATGCAATAAACAAAGGAGGCAATATGCCTTGTATACTTAATGCAGCCAAT
The DNA here is from genome assembly GCA_012840785.1 of Bacteroidales bacterium. GTDB lineage: Bacteria > Bacteroidota > Bacteroidia > Bacteroidales > Dysgonomonadaceae > UBA2632. Next base: position 11,972 of record DUVZ01000242.1, on the reverse strand, counting down.
GAAATTGCAGTAGAACAATTTCTTCAAGATAGAGTGTCGTTTTTAGGCATGAGCGATGTTATAGAACAGACCATGCAGCGCGCTTCATTTATAGAAAAGCCCACTTTGGACGATTACTTTGCCACTGATATCGAAGCACGTGAAGTGGCAATAGACATTATAAACCAACAATAAACAGAGTCAGACTCAACTTTTTAATAATAAGTTACACAAGCAATGCAAATATTTTTTATAAAAGCTATACAACTCATTTTGAGTTTGTCCATTCTTGTGATAGTGCATGAATATGGACACTATCTATTTTCAAGATTGTTCAACATAAGAGTTGAGAAATTCTACATGTTTTTCAACCCCTCATTCTCAATTGTGCGTGCCAAAAAGATAAATGGCAAATATAGATTTAGGTTCTTTGCAAAGAATACACCCGATTTGGTGCACCAAGCTGATGAGCATGCCTTAAATAGAGCTGAAACATCCAACAATGATGAGGCAAGCAAAGATTGGAACAAACACCCCGATTCCACAGAGTGGGGTGTAGGTTGGGTTCCTTTAGGGGGCTATTGCAAAATTTCTGGAATGATAGACGAATCGATGGACAGAGAGCAGATGAAACTGCCACCAAAGCCATGGGAGTTTCGTTCTAAGCCAGCATGGCAACGTCTTTTAGTAATGACAGGTGGCGTTATATTCAATCTCCTCCTTGCATTCTTTATATACTCAATGATTATATTTACATGGGGTGACAGTTATGTTCCTCTAAAAGATGTAGGCATGGGTATGGAGTTTAGCCAAACAGCAAAAGATATAGGATTTGAAGATGGCGATATTATACTCTATGCCGATGGCAAAGAGGTGATAGACCGTTTTGATATGGTCGATAATTTTGCAAGCCAAGTGATAGAGTCAGATAAAGTGACAGTTTTGCGTAATGGCGAGGAAGTAATAGTAGATATGCCCGACAATTTTGTGCAAAGATTAATGGCAGATAAACAAGGGTTTGCTGGCTATCGTGTACCCACAGTTGTGCAAGATGTAGTAGATGGAGGCGAAGCAGACATGAGCGGACTAGCTACAGGCGATAGTTTAGTAGCAGTAAATGGTGAACCTGTGGTTACTTATGGTAATTTTAGAACAGAACTAGCAAAATACAAAAGCAACCAAATTCCAATAGATTTTTATCGCAATGGCACATTGATGTCTCTCCCTATCAATGTGAGCGAAGAGGGCACAATAGGTATTGCAGTTAAAAATTATATTCCATCCAAAAGCGACAACTACTCGTTTTTTGCCTCATTCCCGCAAGGGGTAAACTTCGGAATGCGCACATTGAAAGGGTATATAAGTCAGTTTAAATATGTATTCACTCCCGAGGGAGCATCCTCATTGGGTGGTTTTGGTGCTATTGGCAATTTCTTCCCACCCATATGGGATTGGTTTGCATTTTGGAAAATGACAGCTTTTCTCTCGGTTATTCTAGCATTTATGAATATATTGCCAATCCCGGCACTCGATGGTGGACATGTTATGTTTCTCTTATACGAAGTAGTAACTCGTAGAAAACCTAACCAAAAGTTTATGGAGTTTGCCCAAATAGCTGGTATGCTTCTACTGTTTGCACTGCTGTTATATGCAAATGGCAACGACCTTTTTAAAGCTATATTTAAATAAAAAAGTGAGAGAGAATGTTTATTAGATATTTCAATATAATGAAACAAAACTATAGCTTCATGATTAAACTATAAGTCATATGTATTTTAGAGACATAATTGGACAAACAGATATAAAGAGACATCTTATTGAATCAGTTCAAAAAGGTTTTGTGCCTCATGCTCGCATGTTCTACGGAGCAGAGGGAGTGGGCAAGTTACCTTTAGCAATTGCTTATGCTCGCTATCTCAACTGTACCAACCCTACAAGTACAGATGGTTGCGGCAAGTGTCCATCGTGCTCTAAATTTGACAAACTGGCTCACCCCGATCTTCATTTTGCATTTCCAATGGTTCAGAAAAGAGCAGAAAAACTACTCGTTTGCGACCACTATTTGCCACAATGGCGTTCGTTTTTAGCCGAAAAGACATATTTCAACCTTGGCGATTGGCTTCAATATATAAACGCAAAGAATGCGCAAGGAATGATATATGCGCAAGAGAGCGAAGAGATTATCAGAAAATTGAGCCTAAAGGTTTACGAGGCAAAGTACAAAATAATGATTGTGTGGCTGCCAGAAAAGATGAATCTAGAGTGTGCCAATAAATTATTGAAGCTAATAGAAGAGCCACCCGCTCGCACAATATTTTTATTAATATCGGAGGATTTAGACAAAGTAATACCCACTATTAGATCACGTTGTCAGCCCATCTATGTAAAACCCATAGAGTATGACGATATGATTGCGGCTATTACTCACCACTACAATCTATCTTTGAGCGATGCTCAATCAGTGGCACATATAGCCAATGGCAGTTATTCAAGAGCTATTCAACTAATAGAAGCAGACGAGGAGTCGCAGTTGCTACTAACACTTTTCGAAAAGATGATGAGCGCTGTCTCCTCCCGGCAAATTAAGAGAATAAAAGCCATTGCTGATGAACTATCTCGAACTGGACGCGAAGTGCAAAAAAGTTTTCTCATCTATTCTTTAAGGATGTTTAGAGAATACTTTGTAAGCAATTTCAAAGTGCCAGAGTTGGTCTATCTTAATGGATACGAACAGCGATTATTACAGCAGTACGGAGGTGCTATAAACGAAAGCAACATAGAAGTGCTAGCCGATGAGTTTTCTTTAGCACACAAACAAATAGAGCAAAATGGCAACCCTAAAATTATTTTTTTAGATTTATGTTTGAAGTTAACCATGCTAATAAAAAAATAAATTGTTATATTGCAGAGGTTTTAAACAAATAAAAGCAGAGCCAACCTCATAACCTCATTTTTTTTTGAACGTTGGCTTACTATCATATATACAATGGAGTACGAAATAGATAAAGATGCACTAGAAGCATTCAATGCCGAAAGTGTTTTAATAAATAGAGAGAACAGAGAGCGATTAAAATGCCGTAGTTTTAACGCCAAGCTTCACACATACAACTGGTTGGAAGATTATCCCGAAATGCAGGATTGCACCAACCTTGTAGAAGTTCAGTTTAAAAACACACGTAAAGGATTTTATGTAAACAGCAATAATATTGAACTCAAACAAGGCGATGTAGTAGCCGTTGAGGCTCTGCCAGGGCACGATATTGGCACTGTAACCCTTACAGGCAAGCTAGTGCTACTGCAAATGAGAAAAAACAACTACCGTCCCACAGACGATGGTTTGCGTCGTGTATACAGAATTGCTAGAGATGGAGACTTAGAAAAGTACGAACTAGCAAAATCTCGTGAAGAGATAACCATGATTCGTTCAAGAGAGATAGCCCAAGACCTCGGGTTGGAGATGAAAATTGGCGATGTAGAGTATCAAGGCGATGGCAATAAAGCTATCTTTTATTACATAGCCGATGGCAGGGTCGATTTTAGAGAGCTTATAAAGATTCTTGCAAGCGAGTTTAGGGTAAAGATAGAGATGAAGCAGATTGGGGCAAGGCAAGAGGCTGGTCGCATTGGGGGCATTGGTCCCTGTGGTCGTCAGCTCTGTTGCAGCGGATGGCTTACAAACTTTGTGTCTGTATCCACATCAGCAGCACGTATACAAGAGCTATCTATCAATCCACAGAAACTTGCAGGGCAGTGTGCAAAGCTTAAATGCTGTCTCAACTACGAGGTTGATGCTTATATAGAAGCTCAGAAAAAACTACCCTCACGTGAGGTTCCATTAGAAACTAAAGAGGGGTTGTACTATCACTTCAAAACCGATATTTTTTCAGGAATGATGACCTACTCAATGGGAAGAAACTCCATGTCGGGTTTTACAACTATTCATAAAGATAGGGTGTACGAAATAATCAATTTAAACAGAAAAGGCATAAAGCCCGATAAATTGATTACTGAAGCACAAGAAGGACAAGCTCCAAAAGAGTTATATGGAGGCAGCTCGTTGAATGAAGATAGCATTACACGTTTTGACGATTCTGTAAAGAACAAACCAAAGCAAAGAAAGAGAAGAAGAAAATCGTCGGTGCGTCGTAGAAACAAAAACAATCAAAACAGGAACAATCCTGATAACTCAAATCAAAACAATCCTGCTAAAGTACCATCAAACAAGGGAGGCGCCAACAACCACAACCCCAATAAGAAAACTCTCAACAGAGGACCCTCTAATAGAGGCAAGGGAAATGACAAAGGCAAGGAAAGTAAATAGGGTTGAGCTATTAATGATAGGGGTATCAGCATACACCGTTTAGGCACACAGATAGTTTTTTGTACATGAAACGTTTTATTCAACACTTTATCGTTATTGTTATATTGTGTTGCATGGCTTCATGCAATGGAGGCGAGGTGTATTATAAATTCAAACCTATACCCAACCATCAGTGGGTTAGGGGACAAGAGATTATCTTTTTGCTCGATTCTGCCTCTATTAGTAGCAATGTCAATTACAACGTGTCGATAGAGATAACCCACAATATTGGCTATCAATACAAAAATCTGTTTCTTCTTTTTGATTACACACAAGATAGCACGGTGGTGCACGACACTGTGCAGTGCCTCTTGGTCGACAATCATGGCAGATGGATAGGCAATGGCAATGGAGCTACAAGACAGCTCTCTGTGCCATATAAAGCAAACTTTAGAATAGACACAGCATTGCACAACAAAATATCTATTCGTCATGCAATGCAGCGTCAAAATCTTAAAGGAATAGAAAAGATAGGACTGAAAATTTACTAACCCTCCTTACTTCTTAGCCTTCTTTTTATTTGTTTTCTTTGGCGACTCTACCAACATCTCTTCATTTTTATCCATTACAACCTTCAATTTAGATTGAAGCTCTTTTATTTCGAGTGCTTGGTTATTTATAGTTAGTAGTAGTGCATTTAGCTCTTCATTCTCAACAGAGTCTGGAAACTGCGCTTTCACCCTTCCTATAAAATCGCTTAGCACATTCATATAGTTGCTAAAGGCATCATAGGGTGATGGGTACGGACTATATTGGCTATGAGTAGTGCCAGCTGAGAAGTGTTTGGTAGACATGTAGTAGAAATGATCGCTTGTTTGTAGATACAGCCAATCCTGTTTCAAGCTACGGTCGTTACACATTCTCAATCGTTCGCCTATTTCATAGAGCGTTTTCAAAGCCTCTTTTTGCAAAGTATTTCCATTCCATGCACTTATATCTCTCTCCTCGTCAGCCCACGAGATAGGAAACGGCACACTCATTTCAGTTGCATCTTTACATTCATTCATCACTTCAGATGGTGTAGCAAATTTAATTCCTTTATCAAAAGCAAACCTAGGTAGCGCTTTCATAAAATCGAATATTCCTGTGTTAGCATGCTGTATACTACCAAAAGTTTCGTAATTCATAAACAGATTTATAACCTTCTCTTCTTTAGGTGTTGCATCAATCCAATTGATAAACTTATCTGCTGTGAGAGGAAACTCGCTCCAATTTTGATTAGAGAAGTGAAACATCATATCATCGCTAAGCTTAGAGTTTTTAAGCAATAGCTTTAGTTTGGGCTCGGTTGCCGATTTGTAAATAAAATTGGGGCTCTTCCATCCCAATATATGTTTTGCACCTTCGGTTATCATTTTGTTATACCCCAATTCATATACAGCCTTACCTATATCATCAGAATATATAAGCTCGGTGTTTCTAAAAGTTGTAGGTTTTTGACCAAACAACATCTCTATTTTATCAGAATGCAGTTTTACCTGATGTTTAAAATCAATGGGGTCATAAAGCGATGCCAAAGAGTGAGCATATGTTTCGGCAAGAAACTCTACACTTCCTGTTTCAGCCAACTCTCTAAATCCAGTTATCACCTCAGGTGCATGAATCTCCAACTGCTCAAGCGCTGTTCCCGATATAGAGAAAGCAACCTTAAATTGTCCTTTATATTGATTTATCAAATCAAAAAGCATCCTGTTGGCTGGTATAAAAGATTCTGCAGCCATCCTTTGCATAATGTCTTCATTAGAAAAATCATCGTAGTAGTAGTGATCTCTTCCAATATTGAAGAATCTATAACGCTTCAACCTAAACGGTTGGTGTATTTGAAAGTAAAAGCAAATTTGTTTCATATCTAATCAGTTTTCAGTCTTATGGTTTATCTATTTTACATATCTTTCATAAATGCCACGCACTTTTAGCCCTACATCTTCCCATTTTATCTCATCCACCTCTTTCTTGCCCTCTACGCTTAAAAATTCTGCCATGCCTGGATGAGTACAGATAGAGTAAATTGCATCTGCCATAGCATCCACATCCCAATAATCTGTTTTTATTACATTGTGCAGTATTTCAGAACAGCCAGATTGATATGATATAATAGATGGCACACCACACTGCATAGCCTCCAATGGTGAAATGCCAAAAGGCTCAGACACAGAAGGCATTACATACACATCACTCGATTTAAGCATTTCGTACACCTGTTTTCCTTTCAAAAAGCCAGGGAAATGAAACTTATCAGCTATACCTCTATCGGCTACCAAGCGTATCATCTGATTCATCATATCGCCACTACCCGCCATTACAAAACGTATGTGGTCTGTTTTCTTCAACACCTGTGTTGCTGCGTCAACAAAATACTCCGGACCCTTTTGCATAGTTATTCTACCTAAAAAGGTAACTACTTTTTCTGGAACATTCTTTTGTCCCCTAACAGCCAATTTATCACCACTTAGCGGGTCTACAGCATTGTGTACAGCTGTTACCTTGCTTGGGTCTTGATGATATTTTTCAATTACAATGCGTCGTGTCAAATTGCTCACACACATAATATGGTCGGCGTGGTCCATACCATTTTTTTCAATTTGGTATACACCAGGATTTACCTTGCCTCCACTTCTGTCAAAATCTGTAGCATGCACGTGTATTACTAGGGGTTTCCCTGTTATCTCTTTGGCGTGTATGCCAGCAGCATAAGTCAACCAATCGTGCGAGTGTATAATATCGAAATCGTATGTTCGTGCTATTACACCTGCCACAATAGAGTAATTGTTTATCTCCTCTAACAGGTTTTCTGGATATTTTCCTGAAAACTCTATACACCCCATATCATTTACGGACATATAATTAAAATCGGCATATATATTATCACGCAAATTAAAGTATTCCTGAGGATGCATTACATCTCCAAATCTCTCTTCAACTTTTTCCCACGTCACATCTCGCCAAGCTATGGGTGTATTACTGGCTCCTACAATATTTAGGAAACTTTTATCTTCGTCGCCCCAAGGTCTTGGTATCACAAAAGTGATATCCATATCCTCTTGCATCGACATACCTCGCGTCAATCCATAACTTGCAGTGCCAAGGCCACCTAAAATATGGGGTGGAAATTCCCAACCAAACATGAGTGCTTTCATAATCTATCTATTTCTATTTCGTATTATCGTATTGTTCCACTAGTTTCATTGCCCGTAGCACCTCTGCAACGCTCATTGCAAATGAGTAGGCACCATGTGCTATAAAAGGAGGACTAGAGTCGTATAATTCTGATATACTTCCAATACAATCGTTCGACATTTCATTTTCTATTTCTACCATTATTCTGTCTATCAAAGACAAACCGCTATGTTTATACACTTTCAAATAAGCCTCTATATAAGGTCCAAGCAGCCATGGAAACGCAGGCCCATTGAAGTATGAAATCTGTTTCTCTCTCAAATCGCTAGAGAAGTAAGGTCTATATTTCTCATCCTTCGGGCTCAACGATCTTAATCCCGTGGTGGTGAGCAGCTCTTTTGTAGCAAAGTCAACTATCGATCTTTGTCTATGTTTCTCAAGTGGAGAGTGATCGAGTGACACTGCAAACAGCATATTAGGCCTCAAACTCATATCAGAGTAGTCGCCATCAACAAAATCGTATAGATAACCAGCACTATTTAAGAAAATGGATGTAAACGACTCTTTTACAATATCACATTTTTGTGATATCTGCTGTTCCATCATTCTGTCACCTTTTGCTTTGTATATCTCTTCACCAAAGCGGAGTGCATTATACCAAAGCGCATTAAATTCTACTAGAAACCCCGAACGAGGCGTAACAGGACGACCGTCCAATTGAGCATTCATCCAGCTAGCTGGTCTTTTATGCCCATTTGTATAGAGCAAGCTATTATTTGCATCCACACGCAAGTTCCAGTGATTGTTATTTAGTATATACTCAATAATTTCTATAACAATAGCTGCATATTTCGTTTGAAACTGTTCGGGTCGCTCCTTTGCATATTGCTGCAGAGCCCAAATTGCCCACAGCGCCATATCAGGGTCTTCTATCTGTTTTAGCAAACCATTCGAAGGCTTTCCAGCCATCACCGATTTTATTTGCACTATAGCAGTGTCTATTATAATTTCAAAATCATCAACACGCCCTACAGCCAATGTACATCCAGGCAAAGCTATAAACTGGTCTCTAGCACGAACCTTAAACCAAGGATAGCCAGCCAGCAGATACTTCTCACCTGGTTGAGGTATATAGAAGAATTGATGGCTCGAATTTTTTAAACAGTTGTAAAACGACTTGCGTGGAGTTCTTTTATCAATCTCTTTCTCAAACTCCTTTGCCAACTCGTCTGTATCTCTCAAAAAATCACCAGCACAAAATATCACCTCATCTCCCATCTTAATGGGCATTTCAAAATATCCTGGCACATACAAATCCTCTCTATAGGTATCTCCAGCCTGCATATCTTGCAAGTACTCTATACCTCTATTCCAATGAGGTTGATAAACAAATTTAGCCTCAGTACTAAACTGCATATATAATTCAGGATATCCCTCATACATACACGTGCTAATTCCATTTTTTACCTCTCTATATGATTTATCCACCCTATCATTTTCCTGTGTCAATTGAAACACATTTCTAAAAGCAAGAAAAGGCTTAAAGCGAATTGTAGTAGGAGAGTGTGCCTGCAAAAGCTTGTATCGTATCATCACAGAGTTTTTTTGCAATGAAAACTGAACCTCTTTCGACAGTATCACCCCTCCAACGCGATAAACAGTCTTTGGAATACTTTCGGTACTAAACTCGCGAATGTATTTGTGACCACGAGGGCTATAGTTGTCACCCGAGTATTTGTGAATACCTAGGTTAAATTCAGCACCGTGCTGAATCACAGTTTCGTCGAACGATGAGAGTATCAGATGATTATCGTCATCTAGGTTGGGCACAGGCATTACTAGTAGCCCATGATATTTTGTAGTGTTGCATCCAGATATGGATGTATTGTGATAAGCCCCTCTTCTATTAGTACGCAGCACATTGCGATACAACGAATATTCGAGGCTTGTCATTAAGTCTTTATCGAATTTAAGATAGCTCATTTTACTTCGGCATTAATATTGGTTTACTTCAAATCGAAAGATATAATAATTAATATTACTAAACAAATGGAAAGTATCTTATTTATGCTTTAATTTCACTTGTTCATCTACTTTTCATTTGTAAATTTGTTTTTTATAGAACATTTAAGTTATGAATCAATATCAAGACACCTCATTTACAGTCGAAAAGAGACGAATGCGCATTGCCTTTATCCCCACCATTGTATTGGTTTGCTTGCTCTGGCTCATCTTTATTTTAGATAGTTCGCTCCAGCTTCATCTATATCGCCATGGTATCTATCCATTAGAGACAAAAGGTTTGCTGGGCATCGTTCTATCCCCCTTTATTCATCAATCAGCTAAGCATCTATTCTCCAATACCATTCCACTTATAGTGCTTATGTGGTGCTTATATTATTTTTACAGTCAAATTGCCAATAAAACGCTTCTCCTTATGTGGCTATTAAGTGGCTTGCTCACATGGGCTATTGGGCGTGAGGCGTATCACATTGGTGCAAGTGGTGTTATCTACAGTCTCTCGTTCTTTCTCTTTTTTAGTGGCTTGTTTCGCAGACACATACCCCTTATGGCAATCTCTCTAATAGTAGCCTTTATGTATGGCAGCACTGTGTGGAATATGTTTCCATGGTCGGTTCATCTCAATGCCAATGTATCGTGGGAGGGACATCTTGCAGGTGGAATAAGCGGTTTTTTACTGGCTATAATCTTCAAAAAACATGGACCACAAAAACCTGTTAAAGTGTGGGATGATGAGGATGATGAGGATGATATAGATGATTTTCTTGATGCTATTATCGATGCAGGTCGTGCAGAGCCGGAAGGTTAAAAATTAAAAAACAAAAGCTAAAAATGTAAATCTGTTGATTTGTTCACTACGGGGAACAACCAAGCCTATCGTTAATATACCGATAAAAAACATACACTTATTGAATAATTAAAGAATAATAATTTATCTTTGCCTATAGTTGCATCAAAAGTTATATATTTACGCTATATAAATAAACCATACAGCTATCAAAAACCAATCACAACAAAAAGCGCAAGGTTTAAACACCTTTGGTGGAGTTTTCACCCCCTCTATCCTCACCGTTTTGGGTGTAATCATGTATCTACGCTTCGGATGGGTAGTGGGCAATGTAGGACTTATAGGTACACTTGTAATTGTTACCCTTGGCACACTCATCACTTTTCTCACATCGCTCTCCATAGCGTCCATTGCCACCAATGCACCCGTTAAAGCAGGTGGAGCCTATTTTCTGATAAGCCGCTCGTTAGGTGTAGAGATGGGAGGCGCTATAGGTATACCCCTCTTTTTGGCACAAGCTTTCTCAGTAGCCCTCTACATTATGGGTTTTGCCGAGAGTATGGTAGCCATCTTTCCAGTGTTAAATATAAAAGTAGTGGGCATAGTCACCACTGTTCTTCTCAGTCTTCTTGCCCTCTTTTCTACCAAAGCAGCCATTCGCGCCCAATTTGTTATTTTAGGAGTTATTGCCTTCTCACTTATCTCCTTCTTCTTTGGTTCGCCCATCGGAGGCGAGGGGTACGAACTATTTAAAGGTCCTATAGAAAACTCTGAAAACTTTTGGGTAGTATTTGCCGTGTTTTTCCCAGCAGTTACAGGCTTTATGGCAGGAGTTAATATGTCTGGTGATTTAAAAGACCCCGCCAAATCCATTCCCAAAGGCACATTTATGGCAGTTGGCGTTGGCTATCTCATCTATATGGTAGTTCCCTTCTTTTTTGCCTACAGAGCAGATGCAGCTACACTAGTGGGCGACAATATGATTATGCAGCGACTTGCCTATTGGGGCATAGCCATACTTATGGGTATATGGGGAGCCACCCTTTCAAGTGCAGTTGGTAGCCTACTGGGTGCACCACGTGTGCTTCAAGCACTTGTGTTAGACAAAGTGCTGCCCTCAAAGCTCTCGTTCCTATCAAAAGGTTCGGGTCCAGAAAATATACCACGTGCAGCTACCATTTTCACCTCTCTCATTGCATTGGTGTTGGTTATTGTGGGTGATTTAAATATGATTGCCCCCATACTCACCATGTTTTTCCTCACCACTTATGGCACACTCAATCTCACATCTGGCATAGAAACCATTTTGCAGAGCCCATCCTTCCGTCCCAAGTTTAGGGTCCATTGGGTGTTCTCACTTTTGGGCACAATTGGTTGTATTGCTGTTATGTTTCTTATCAATGCACTTGCCACTATCGTAGCCATTGTATTCATTGCAGGAGTATATGTGTGGCTACGTCGTCGTCGACTCAAAACCACCTTTGGTGATGTTACCCGTGGGCTTCACCTTCAAATAGTTCGTTATGCCCTGTTGAGGTTAGAGTCGAAAAAAACCGATGCCAAAAATTGGCGCCCCAATCTGTTAGTTCTATCAGGCATGCCCACAAAGCGTTGGCATCTTATCGATTTTGCTTATGGAATAGCTCAAGAGAAGGGACTCATAACAGTAGCAACCATTTTGCCAGAGAAAGGCATTACACAAGAGCG
>DUVZ01000241.1 GCA_012840785.1 Bacteroidales bacterium | reverse complement strand
GTGAAGATAGTGCAAACGCCACAAGTGTTTCCAGCTCATCTTATTAAAGAGGCATATGAAGTGAAATACAATTCTCTTTTTACCGACGATGCTACCGTTGCCGAAAGCAACAATATAGCCGTTAAACTTATACAGGGTGATGATGCAAACATAAAAGTTACTACAATGCACGATGTACATTATGCCTCTTATCTACTTAATATTAGTGGAAAAGAGTCTTTTTAGGGCTATGTGGCTAGCATTTTTGACGAATAAGATAAAAAAACAAGACAAAATGTAAATATTAACAAGAAAAGTGTTATTTTTGGGAGAATAATAATAAAACAGTTAGTCAATGGATAAAATAGACAAGTTAGACCGGAAGATTTTAGAGGTAATATCACAAAATGCTCGTATTCCATTTCGTGATGTAGCAGATCAGTGCGATGTTTCTAGAGCAGCCATCCATCAACGCGTACAGCGGATGATTGAAAGCAATGTAATTACTGGCTCTGGATATCATGTAAATCCAAAAGTACTTGGTTTTTCAACAAGCGCATATATTGGTATAAAGCTAGAGAGAGGGTCTATGTATAAAAATGCTATCCCTGAATTTGAGAAAATTCCTGAAGTAACTGAGTGTCACTTCACAACTGGACCTTATACTCTTCTTGTAAAGCTTTACGCTCGCGATAATGAGCATCTAATGGATTTGTTAAACACTAAAATTCAAGAGATACCGGGAGTGATGGCAACCGAAACTATGATTTCTTTGAGCCAAGGGGTGAAAAGAAAAGTGCCTATTATACTTAAAGACGATGAGTAGTATTTATTGATACTATTCTTTTGTAATACGAATTAACTGATTGTTTAATCAGAAAAAAGACGAAAGTGGATAAGCTTGCGTCTTTTTTGTTATTGTTTGAATTATAGTAGTATGAATTTAATATAGCTCTCCTGTATCTTCTTCTCCTTGTTTTAATGCTGTTTTGATATATCTATAAAAAAATAATAAATAATAAAATAGACTTTATGCGAACTAACATTTTTATCTCGCTCTTGCTTTCATTATTCTTTTTAAGTTGCAATGGTGTACACACTGATAATGACGAGCTTGCTTTGCGATACGACTCTCCCGCTCAAATATGGGAGCAAACCTTGCCATTAGGTAATGGAAGAATTGGTATGATGCCGGATGGAGGTGTGGCCTCTGAAAAGATTGTGCTTAATGATATTACTATGTGGTCGGGTAGTGTAGATCCAGAGGCTATGAACCCTGATGCTATTAACTATTTACCTAAGATACGTCAATTGCTCTTAGATGGGAATAATCTTGAAGCACAAAAAATGATGTACGCACATTTTCGTTCAAGAGGACAAGGATCAGCTTTTGGTAATGGAAAAGATGCTCCTTATGGTAGTTTTCAATTGCTGGGTAATTTAGATATTGAATATGGTTATAATTTGAATTTGAATTCAAATGTGGAGGATTATTGTCGTACCCTTAACTTAAATAGTGCTGTAGCCGAAACAGATTTTACTTTAGGTGGGGTTAATTATCATCGCGAGTATTTTGTGTCGCATACCGACGATGTAATGATTATTCGCTTGACTGCTGACAAAAAAGGAGCTATATCATTTAATTTAGGCCTTTCGCGTCCTGAGCGTGGATCGGTTTCTGTAAAAGAAAATGCCTTATATATGGAGGGCCAAATGAATGACGGACATAATACGGATAAAGGTATTCGTTATATTACAAAAGTTCAGGTTAAAAACAATGGGGGTGAATTATTAGCGGAGAATAATAGTCTCTCTATTGCTAATGCGGATGAGGCTATGGTTGTAGTATCCACTTCTACCGATATGTTAGATGAGAATTATTCATCAACAGTAGAAACGTTGATGGATAATGCGTTAAACACTAAATACGATAATTTAAAGAAAAGCCATATAGCAGCTTATCAAGAGAAATTTAATCGCGTTGAGTTAGATTTAGGAGAACAAGATAATGAGGCTACAACAATTGATCGGCTCAATCAATTTCAAACAAACAATGACCCTTCTTTTGCAGCCCTTTACTTTCAATTTGGAAGGTATTTAATGATTAGTGGAACAAACGAAGAGTCTATGCCGCTTAATTTACAAGGTTTGTGGGCAAATACTTTAGCCACTCCTTGGAATGGTGACTATCACCTTAATATAAATGTGCAGATGAACTATTGGCCTGCAGAGGTTTGTAATCTTTCGGAGTTGCATAAACCGTTGATTGATTTTACAAACTCACTGGTTCCATCTGGAACGGAAACAGCAAAAGTGTTTTACGATGCCGAAGGATGGATGGCACATATGATGAGCAACCCTTGGCTATATACAGCACCTGGCGAGCATGCTTCGTGGGGAGCTACAATTACAGGCGGGGCATGGTTATGTGAGCATGTTTGGGAGCATTATTTATTTACACAAGACAAAGCGTATTTGCAAAGTGTATATCCCACATTGGCTAGTGCAAGTCAGTTCTTTTTAACCAACATGATTGAGGAGCCTGAAAATGGGTGGTTAGTAACAGCCCCTTCTTCATCTCCAGAAAATGGTTTTTATATGCCCGGTAGCAAAGATGCGGTGTATGTGTGTATGGGACCCACCATGGATGTGCAAATAATTAACGAGTTGTTTACAAACACACTTGAGGCTGCAAAAATACTGGGAATTGATGATGAGACAACCAATAGTATTCGTGAAACACTTCCAAAACTTCCTCCCATGCAAATTAGTCCTAAGGGATATTTGCAAGAATGGTTAGAAGATTATGAAGAAGTGGAGATTCACCATCGTCATGTATCGCACCTGTATGGTTTATATCCATCCAATCAAATCACTCCAGCAGCAACACCAAAGTTGGCAGAAGCAGCTCGTCAAACATTGGAGCGAAGAGGAGATGGTGGTACAGGATGGTCTCGTGCATGGAAAGTGAATTTTTGGGCACGACTTCATGATGGTGACAGAGCTTACAGTCTGTTGAAAAGTTTGCTTCAACCAGCTATACAAGATGTTGT
>DUVZ01000240.1 GCA_012840785.1 Bacteroidales bacterium | reverse complement strand
GTGAAGTTGCATGCTGTGAAGTTGCATTTGTAAAACTGTCTGTCTCGCAGTGATTTGTTTGAGTAGTCGATGTTTTCGAACTCTTTTGATTCGTGAAATACTATATTAGTTGACATATATGGTGTATGGTTTTATTATTTATATATGAAATAATTGCCTCTTATTTGCTGAAGAGCTAAGGGGCTTTTCTATTTAAATAAAGTGATTGTTGTTTTATCTTCTTCTAAATTCTGAGCAAACTATTGCAGTGGCTACAGCAACATTTAGCGATTCTGAAGTGGTGTTGTTGGTAGAAAAACTAGGTATATAGAGACGGTGCGAAATCAGTTTTTCTACATCGGGTCGTATCCCTTTTCCCTCATTTCCCATCACAATAAAGCCATGGGGGTGTAGTGTTTTGGTGTAGATGTTTTCCCCATCTAAAAATGTGCCATAGATGGGCGAATTGCTATATTGGGTTAACAGGTCAACTATATTCGCATAATGAATATTTACACGCGATAGTGCTCCCATAGTGGCTTGTACTGTTTTTGTGTTGTAGATATCTACTGTATCGGTGCTACACACTATATTTTCTATTCCAAACCAGTCGGCAATGCGAATAATAGTGCCCAAATTGCCAGGATCTTGCACACCGTCTAGCACCAAAGTCAACTGATGGGTGAGGTCTGTTTCTGACAGGTTTTGGTGCGATTGATAAAACACAGCAATAGCATCGGGTGGAGTGGCAAGATGTGATGCTTTCTTTATTTCGGCACGTGTAGCAATAATTATTTCTTCGGCTTTATGATGTTTGTTTGAAGCATGAGCCTTTGTCTCTTCATCAATTACCAAAAGTTGGCACGATAGATGGGGCATTAAATCGAATATTAGTTTAGAGCCCTCTGCAACAAAGGTGTTGTGCTGACTGCGATACTTTTTTTGCTTGAGCGACTGTATATATTTAATCTTATTTTTGCTTAACGACATAGTGCTTATTATTGCTGCTTAATTTAATAAAAACAAAGTTATAAAATTTGATGGGTCTTTTCATAAATAGTTTTCGTTCTTTTTGCTATAAAACACTATCTTTGTAAAAGTTGTAATTTTAAAGAGACAAAACATATTAATTGAAAAATAATTTAGAAAGTAAATCTCAAAAAAACATATCAAATATTATGAATGATATCAATTTAATGAACAAAGCCGCTGACAATATACGCATACTGTCGGCATCTATGGTAGAAAAAGCTAAATCGGGTCATCCGGGTGGTGCAATGGGCGCTGCTGATTTTATTAATGTTCTGTTTTCAGAATTTATAGAGTATGACCCCGATAATGCTACATGGGAGTCGCGTGATAGGTTCTTTTTAGATCCCGGTCATATGTCACCAATGCTCTATTCGGTATTGTGTTTGGCTGGCAAGTTCTCGATTGATGACTTAAAAGAATTTCGTCAGTGGGACAGCGTAACGCCTGGACATCCAGAGGTGGATGTGATGCGTGGTATAGAAAACACATCTGGTCCGCTAGGACAGGGACACACTTTTGGTGTGGGAGCTGCTATAGCTGCTAAGTTTTTGAAGCATCGTCTAGGTGGAAGCATGACTCAAACTATCTATACGTTTATTTCTGATGGTGGTATTCAAGAGGAGATATCGCAAGGAGCAGGTAGAATTGCGGGTCATTTGGGATTGAACAATCTGATTATGTTTTACGACTCGAACGATGTGCAGTTATCAACCATGGTTGACGCTGTGACGAGCGAGGATGTAGCTAAGAAATATGAGGCGTGGAACTGGCGCGTGCTTACAATAGATGGTAATGATGCTAGTGCTATTAGAGAGGCATTGAAAGCTGCTAAGGCTGAGAAAGAGAAGCCAACGCTTATTATTGGAAAAACGGTGATGGGCAAAGGTGCTCTTACTGAAACCAATGAGTCGTTTGAAGGACAAGTATCTACTCACGGACAGCCATTGACTAGTGCTGGTGGTTGTTTGGAGAATACTATTGTGGGAATGGGTGGAAATTTTGCTGAGCCTTTCACAATTTTCCCAGAAGTAGCAGAACTATATGAGAAGAGAGCCGAAGAGCTAAGAAAGATTGTAGCAGAAAAGAAAAAAGCCACAGCAAAATGGGCAGAGACTAATCCTGAAATGGCTGAGAAGAAGAAAAAATGGTTCAACCGTGAGTTGCCTGCTATCAATTGGGGTGAGATAGAGCAAAAATCTAATCAAGCAACACGTGCAGCTTCTGCTAATGTGCTTTCTGTATTGGCACAGAATGTGGAGAATATGATTGTAGGCTCTGCTGACTTGTCAAACTCTGATAAAACAGATGGTTTTCTTAAAAAAACAACAGCATTTCAACACAATGATTTCTCGGGTGCATTTCTTCAAGCGGGTGTGTCAGAATTGACGCTAGCTGCACTATGTGTGGGAATGAGTTTGCATGGTGGGGTGATTCCAGCTTGTGGTACATTCTTTGTGTTTTCGGATTACATGAAGCCTGTTATTCGTGTTGCAGCTTTGATGGAGCAGCCTGTAATCTTTATCTGGACGCACGATGCTTTTAGAGTGGGAGAGGACGGACCCACACATCAACCTGTAGAGCATGAGGCTCAAATAAGATTGATGGAGAAATTGCAAAACCATAGTGGCAACAACTCGATGCTTGTTTTGCGTCCTGCTGATGTGAACGAAACTACAGTGGCGTGGAAACTGGCTATGGAGAATGATAAGACACCAACGGGTTTGATTTTATCGCGACAAAATATAACTGATCTTCCAGTAGAAGGAGATCGTTACAAGGAGGCACTGCAAGTAGAAAAGGGTGCATATATTGTTAAAGACGATGCCGATTATGATGTTATTCTATTGGCTTCTGGCTCTGAGGTGTCAACTTTGGTTGAAGGTGCTGAGTTGTTGAACAAAGATGGTATTAAAACACGCATCTTGTCTGTTCCATCCGAAGGATTGTTTAGAACGCAAAGCAAAGAGTATCAAGAAACTGTATTGCCAAGAGACAAGAAGGTATTCGGTCTTACAGCTGGTTTACCTGTAACACTTCAAGGTCTTGTAGGTAGCGAGGGCGCTGTGTGGGGAATGAATTCGTTCGGCTTTTCGGCACCATACACTGTGCTTGACGAGAAGATGGGTTTTACTGGTAAGAATGTATACGAACAAGTAAAAAAGTATTTAAAATGAAAATAGATAATATGTCTCTCTTTGGTGAGTCGGAAAAACCAATAGGATTGGCTTCAGACCATGCAGGATGGGAAGCTAAGCAATTTATCATAGCTATGCTAGATGAGAAGGCTATCCCTTATATCGACTTTGGCACGTATAGTGAGGAGTCGACTGATTATCCTGACTTTGCTCACAAACTAGGAAAAGCTGTTTCGGAAGATGAGTGCTACCCAGGAATTGCTATATGTGGTTCTGGCAATGGCATTAATATGAGTGTAAACAAGCATCAAAAAGTGAGAGCTGCCCTTTGTTGGAACAAAGAGATTGCCAAATTGGCACGACAGCACAATGATGCTAATATACTCTCTTTGCCAGGAAGGTTTTTGGAAGAGGAGGAGATTTATGAAATTTTGGTTACCTTCTTAAATACTCCGTTTGAGGGGGGAAGGCATCAGAGGAGGATTGAGAAAATACCTTTTAATAATGATTAATTGGTGGTGCAGAGGGCATTGCGGCTAGAGCCCGCATTGAGCACTACTAAACCGACCTCGACCGATGAGCCGAAAAACAAGCAAGAAAGGCGGTTAAAAATCGTCTCTGTTTGAGCGAAGCGAGTTTTGACGATTTCAGCCTTTATTGTGCAAGTTTTTCGAGTGAGACGGGCGTAGTCTTGACCTTTTTTGCTTACTTTTTTGCGTCAAGGCAAAAAGAGTAAGTGGGGTTTAAGGGGCAAAGCCCTCTTATTTAATTATTAAAGAGATCTTTCACTGCGTTCAAGATGACACCGCTCCCGCACGATTGTATCGTGTGGGGATGATGAAGCAGCGACTTCAAGATGACAATAATAAATAGTCATAATAATATAAACCGACGAACAAAAGTATCAACCATTGCGAAAAAACAAAAGATTTAAGAAACAAACTACACTTATCTTGCTTGTTTCGTTGATACTAGTTTCGTCGGTTTATATAATTCTCGTCGACAGTGTCAGGAAAAGTAGAGAAGATAGGTTTCACTCTTTTCATGATAATAGGTATAGCCACAAGTACCCAATAAGAGGTGTGGATATATCTCATCACAATGGTGATGTAAATTGGGCACAACTAAAAAATGAGGGGATTGCCTTTGCTTATATTAAAGCAACTGAGGGAGTTTCTCATAAAGATAGAAGTTATAAAGATAATTATCCCGCAGCTAAACTAGCTGATATAAAGGTGGGTACATATCATTTCTATACGTTTGGTTTAGATGGAGAGAAACAAGCAAATCATTTTATTAAGCAGGCAAATGTAGCTGCTGAAGATTTGATTCCTATGATAGATGTAGAACATTCGTCATACAACAGGCATAGTTGGGATAAGAATTATGAAAAGCTTGTGATAGATGAGTTGAAGAAAATGGAGCAGGTGATGTTCGACTATTATGGTGTGCATCCAATTATTTATACCAATAGAGATTGCTATAAGCTTTATATAAAAGGGCATCTTACTGAAAATCTTATTTGGATGAGCGATTTGAACAACGAACCATGTATTGACGACAATGAGTGGGTTATTTGGCAGTTTTCGCATACTGGCAGGTTGAATGGGGTGAAGGGGGATGTGGATTTGAACTATTTTCGGTACTCTTATAGACGGTTTGTGGAGTTAAAAGTTAAAAGTTAAAAGGGAAAAGTTATAGGGAAAGCAGTAAACAGTGAGCAGTAAACAGAGGGCATTGCGGCTAGAGTCCGCATTGACCATTGGTTATAGAAATTAGTAAACAGTGAACAGTGAGCAGTAACGCGTAATGCTTGATCAGTAATCTGTAAGGGGTGAGAGGTAATTATTAATGGTTAATTGTTAATTATTAATGGTCGGTTGATGAAGGTTAGTAGTAATCAGTGACTAACACCTGTTATTCCTTAAAACTTTGCGCCCTCTGCGCCTTCTTAAGGATCTTTGCGGTTAAAAACAACTATGCAGCTGAATGCTGAGAGCTGATTGCTGACCGCTGAGAGCTATAGGCTGATTGCTGACCGCTGAGAGCTGTAGGCTGAATGCTGAATGCTGATAGCTGACCGCTGAAAGCTCAAAAATCAAATATAAATGAAACAAAGAACAGTATTTCTATCATACACACTTATCGTGCTGCTGTCTATAGGCTTTATAGGCACCAGCTGCGAGAGCTATAGCTTCGACTTTGACGATACTCCGCAAGGAAATATTGATGCACTGTGGACTATATTGGACGAGAACTACTGTTACTTCGACTATAAAGAGATTAATTGGGATAGCATTGGTACTAGCTACAGAGCACGTGTTACACCCAACATGAGCAAAGATGCCCTGTTTGATTTAATGGCGCAAATGCTCTCTGAATTGAGGGATGGGCATGTAAACCTTATTGCCACACACGACATTAGTCGCTATTGGAGCTGGAAAGAGGACTTTCCACCCAATTTCAATATCAATATTATAGACGAATACCTGTCTACTGATTATGCCACGGCAAGTAGCATGAAGTATAAAATATTGGAAGACAATGTGGGCTATATTTACTATAGTAGTTTCTCAAATGCTGTATCGAATAGCGGATTGAGTCAGATATTAAATAGAATGGCTATTTGCAATGGAATTATTATTGATGTGAGAGACAATGGGGGTGGTAGTTTGGTAAATGTGGAGCGACTGGCTAGTCGTTTTTTCAACGAAAGAAAGCTTGTGGGCTATATATCGCACAAGGTGGGTCCGGGGCACAACGATTTTTCCGATCTATTTCCAAAATATGTAGATAGCTCTAATAGTATACGTTATCAGAAACCTGTTGTTGTGCTCACCAATAGAGCTTGCTACAGCGCCACTAACGAATTTGCAAGCACTATGAAACATGCACACAATGCAACTATTATAGGCGATAAAACGGGTGGAGGAGGGGGCTTCCCTTTTTCATCGGAATTGCCCAATGGATGGTCGTTGCGCTTTTCTACATCACCCACATACGATGCAGACAAAAATCATATCGAGTTTGGTGTAGAACCAGATATCAAGTTGGAAATGCTGCCAGCCGATTTAAATAGAATGAAGGATACATACATAGAGTATGCACGCAGAATGATAAATGGCACAATATCGATGAATGATGAAATGCACATTCAGCCCTAACGAAAGGGATATAATTAACCAAAACAGTATCATGAGTATAAATGTAAAATTCATCCCCTGGGTGGGTAGTCAGTATGCAGAAGGCATAAAAGGTAAAAGAGTGATGGTGCTAGGCGAGAGTCACTATTGTGCCCATGAAAGCGACGCTGTGCCACAGTTGACCATTAATATTATTCACCACATATTGAATCCTGACAGCGAGCATGAGGGTTTTATGAACACCTACACCAAGTTTGGACGAGCATTGGCAGGCAAAGGACAATACAATAAGGATAGAGCGGAAGTGTGGAACAGCGTTCTCTTCTACAACTATGTGCAAGTGCCGATATCTGAAGCACGAAAAGCACCCGAGAAACAAGATTTTGTTGATGCTGAGTCCCCCTTTTTTACTGTAATGGAGCAGTACAGACCCGATTGCGTGATAGTGTGGGGAAAGAGGCTCTACAACAATTTGCCTCGCAAGGGATATCAAACCGAAGATTTGAAACTGAGTGATGGTAAAACTATCGAAACTTGGGCTTATGAGCTTGACAGTGGACACAAGGTGCATCTATTGCCAATAACACATCCATCTGCTGCATTTACACCAGATTATTGGCACGAGGCTATTATCAGTTTTGTTGAAAGATAAAAAAAAGGGAGCATGCATCTATAAAGATACTCACTCCCTTTTTTGTAATGCTAGATAGACCATATATCTAGCTATCTTATACTTAAATGCTATATCCTATACTCCACTCAATATAATTGGCTGTATTGAAGCTTCTGGCTTTGATGGCAATGCCTGCAAAAGCATTTTTGTGCAGATAGAAACGAAGTCCCAGTCGCTGATAAATATCATTGCTAAAGTAGAGCTTGTTGTTGTTAAACAACTCATAGCCAATGCCTGCTTGCACAGCAAGGCGGTTTGCCCTAAACTGACCAATAACTGAAACAGCAGAAAAAACCTGATTTCTGGTTGATGCCAACTCTACATCATTTCCATCAACTATAATATTTCTGTTTTCGTCGATACCTATATCCAGCCCCACACCATATTTAAACTTCTGTCCTGCAGGCTTTAGGTACTCAAAAGAGAGATTAACGAGCGACACAGCATGCTCGTTCATAGTATCGGTATGTTTTACCGATCTTTTACCAGAGGCAAGTATAATGTTGAACTCCTCTTTTGGCTCTATTTGTTGAGTTCTTAATTGCTCTCTTGGAGTTGGTTCTCGTGCAATTACATTATAGCGCAAACCCACAAATGGTGCAAAAAGATTGATACCAGCATTG
>DUVZ01000239.1 GCA_012840785.1 Bacteroidales bacterium | reverse complement strand
GCCATAAAGCCTGTACATATTGAATAGTGAGCTGTTTTGTGTTCGCCTTGTG
Organism: Bacteroidales bacterium; assembly: GCA_012840785.1. GTDB lineage: Bacteria > Bacteroidota > Bacteroidia > Bacteroidales > Dysgonomonadaceae > UBA2632. The sequence goes on along the minus strand of DUVZ01000239.1, from coordinate 31,578 downwards.
AAAAGTAAATCAGGTACAGCATATACGCCGTGAAACCAAATCCATAGCCAAACTGCTCGATAGCTACTGCTGTATTTATCCAAACAAAACTTTCGGGTTGGAAGTAAGCAAGCAGCAGGTAGGCTATATTAGGCAATGTGATGCTTAATGCCATGGGCCATAACCAATATTTCAATCCTTTTTGTGATGCTACTATGCCACCAATAATACCGCCTAGTGTTAGAGCTATTACCCCTACTGTGCCATAGACTACTCCCACCTCTTGCGTAGATAAACCTAATCCTCCTACTTCTCTTACATCAATTAGGAAAGGTGATGCCAGTTTAACTAACATTGCTTCTGCTAGGCGATATAAGAGCATAAACGCTATTGCTAAACCAATTCCTTCTTTAGTAAAGAATGAGATAAATGTTTGTCCAAACTCTTTAGCAATATCAGAAGGGGAGTGTGCAGCCCTGCCTATATCAGATACTGGTTGTGGTAAAATGAAGTTGTGATACGCAAAAAGCGTGATAAACAATCCTGCAAGAACAAAGAAGGTGATGCTCCATGCAAATGGCACATTGTCTGTTTTGTTTTCTAAAAACCCTGCTAATACTACAAGCAAACCTTGTCCAGTAATCATGGCTAGGCGATAGAAAGTGCTGCGAATACCAACAAAGAAAGACTGTTGTGAATCGTCTAACGCAATCATATAAAACCCATCAGCAGCAATATCATGTGTAGCTGAGCTAAATGCTAATAGCCAAAAGAAGCCAATTGTGGTTTGAAAGTAGAATGGGGTAGGTAGTGTAAAAGCAACTCCCGCCAATCCTGCACCAATGAGTAGCTGCATAGAAATAATCCACCAACGTTTAGTTTTTAGAATATCTACAAAAGGGCTCCAAAATGGTTTTATAACCCATGGTAGGTAGAGCCAACTTGTATATAGTGCAATGTCAGTATTAGAAAGACCAAAGCGTTTGTACATTATTACTGCAACAGACATAACCACCACGTAGGGCAATCCTTGCCCAAAGTAGAGGGTAGGTATCCATGACCATGGATTTCTTGTTTTAGTTTTTTTTAGTTTGCTCACCGTGTGTTGTTTATGTTAATATTTTCTTTCTATCACTGCACCAGGGTAATAGTGTTCTAAAATTGCATTATATTTATATCCTTTGTCTGCCATAACTGCAGCGCCAATTTGGCATAAGCCAACTCCATGTCCCCAGCCAGCACCGTGTAGGGTGAAGTATGAAGGGATACCCTCATCATTATCTTCACCTGTTTCCACTACAAAAGCCGAGCTGTAGAGATGCGACTCCGATAATGTGCGTCTAATCTCTAGCTCTTTCCCAATTATCATTACTCGTTCAGTACCAACTATTTTTAAACGAGTTACTCGTCCCGATGCTCCACGTTCGATAGGTGAAAGAGCTAAGATGTCTCCATAATCTATACCCGAACGTTTATGAATTAAAGAAGAAAGCTCTGCTTGAGTATAAGTAACTTTCCAACGATAAAAATCGGTGGTTTCTTGATCATAATCGTTCAAAACCTGTTTAAGCACTCTTTCATCATTAGTATTGCAGAAAGCTATAGGTCTCGATTTAATCCAATCTACTGCCTCATGTTCATTAGTAAGGTTGGGTGTTTTGAGTGTAATGGTTTTTGAGTCTGCTTTAGCTATCAAGTAGGGATGAGGTGTTGTCTCCCACACATTCTCAAATGCTTCCATAAAGCCACCACAACATTTGCTAAAACGAGTGTCGCAAATCGAATCGTTATACATCATTACCTGGCCGTGGGTCTTCTTAGTGACTTCACTTACTAGAGATGTAGATTGTTTTGTAATGCCTTGGTAGCGTTGACAATGATCATCGGCACAAACATCAAAGTTGTCATGATCTTCTCTATCCCACCAGCGTGTAATTTCGTTTCTATCTGTAAAAGAGGTTTTGTAACTATCTTTGCTCTTATCCAAAGATTTGTTTTTATTTATCTGTGAAAGCAGCCAACTTCTAGAAATTACTGCATGTGCTTTCAGCAACTCTTCTGAGCTAGTAGCACTCATCTCAGATGAAATTACACTTGTTAAGTAGTCTTCTAATGATATAACGTTGACTGCAGTTATTAAATTATTCTCCACAATTAGCTTCAGGTGTCCTTGAAACTGTTGGTTTTTTTTACGTTCCCAATGGAAGTTTACACCAATAATCACGTTCTTCAACTCAAAAGAGCTAGAGTGAATAGCATTTGCTAGTAAGATTATTTCATCGTACAGCTCTCCTCTAAAACTAATCTTTCCATTTGATATGTGCGCACTGTAGTCACCTTTAGTAAGGGTGTTTTCATCAAACAGGTAAGAGTTTAAAAGAGAAAACTCTATTTTAGGAGCACTCATTATGCCTACACTAATTTGGGGTTCTATCATATCTTGAACTGTTTGTTTTTCTTTTAAATGGAGGTGCTATATAGTTTTTGTCTTGCTAATATTTCCCATGTGCGTATTCTATCTTTATAAGTGTTATGTTCATTCATTTTAGCTATATCTATTGATGCATCTGTGTTGCCTTCCCATCGACGACACAGGTACAACACATCATATAGTCTACCTATCTGATAGGTGCGAGATATATTTAACCCCAATGCATAATCTTCTCCATAGCTTGTGTTTGGTACTTTTATGTTGCGCAGCACAGGTGTGTAAAATGCACGAGGTGCACCTAATCCATTTATGCGCAGGGCATTGTTTCGTCCGTTGCTGGGTGTCCACTCTTTGTGATCGATTATTCCTGGAGGAATGGTGTTCATATCAAAGTCTTTCATTTCGTAACTGCCTACTACCATGGCACAGTTTTGCTCATAAAAGGCATTTACAATTTTTTGTAGTGTGTTTTCATCGCTATATACATCATCACTATCAAGTTGTACACAAAACCTTCCACACTTTTGATGATGTACTCCCAAGTTCCAGCACCCTCCAATACCTAAGTCATCGCGGTTGGGAATAACATGTATCACTCTTTCGTCTTTTTTTGCAAATTCATGAAGTGTTTCGGTAGTTCCATCTGTTGAGTGATTATCAACAATGATGATGTTGAACTTAAAGTCAGCCTTTTGAATGAGAACAGATTCTATAGCATCTTTTACTGTCTTTATTCGATTGCGTATAGGAATAATAACAGAAGCTTCAAGGTCAAAACTGTCATTATCAAATGCTATTGGTTCGAATTTAGGTTCTAGGTATGCGTGTATATCTTTAAGATGCTGTGTGCAAGCTCGTTCCATTTCTATTTGCACTTGTCTATTCTTTGGGTCAACGTAATCAAATATCTTTTCACCCGATTTGCGGGTGTCTTCTTCTATTTCAGTATAAAGGTATTCGTTTATGTGAACAAGTTCATGTTTTTGAGAAACTTTCAACCTTAAATCGTACAACCCAGCAAAGTTGTATGTTTGTTGTTTCATTCTATCTGCAGCATCTTTTAGTGCAGAACTATTGTAAAGTATAAGTGAGCCAAAGTTGAAATCGTCTCTTAGGCTTCCTTTTTGATAGTCTATTACAGGATTGTTACTTTTTTCTCCATTAGCAACTGCATAATAGTCAGCATAAATCATTCCTGCATTTGTATCGTTAGCAACTCTAATCATCCGTTCCAATGCAAAATAGCCCAATTGAAGTATGGTTGATTTCTGATAAATGAGTGTGTAGTCAGCTTTAGTTATTTCAGCAATTACTTGCACTGTTTGTGTGCTTTGCAAGTTGTCAATTTCAATTGTTTTATAACCATCAATAGGTTGCATCCCTTTTTGAGGAGCAAGTAGATAGATATTCTCTATATGTTCTGACTGTTTTAATTGAGAGAGCGTTTTTTTTGCTTGTTCGTGCTGTGTATATAAAATAAATACGTCGATTGTTTTCATTATTGTCTGTTTAAGAACTCAGAGTTTATCTGTACTTTATGTTGTTTTTATTGCTAAAGCAGTTAGTTTATCATTTTTTTGATTTTTGTAGATAAAGAACATCTGATGTTATAGCAATTACCTTACTCTTTTCGTATATATGTTTGAAAGGTATAATCGTATTTGTGTTTATCATCTGCCTTGTGTTTTTCTTCTTCTATTAATATCCAATTATCAAAGTCTATATTAGGAAAGAAGGTGTCAGCATGTTCAAAAGCGTGGTGTATGCGCGTAATGTATAGTTTATCAACATCATTAAACACAGCGTTGTAAATTTGCCCTCCACCAATAAAGAATATCTCTTTTTCATCTTTACAATATTCCCATACCTCCGGCAATGAGTGAAGCATTATGCAGTTTTCATACTGCAACTCTTTGTTGGATGTTAGCACTATATTTGTTCTTTTTGGTAAAGCTTTTCCTTTTGGCATAGCCTCAAGTGTACGTCTACCCATTATAATAGTGTGGTGCAGTGTAATGGTTTTGAAGTGTTTTAGGTCATTAGGAAGATGGCACAATAGGGCGTTGTCTTTTCCAATTGCATTGTTCTTGTCAATCACCACAACAATAGATGCTGTAGGTCTTTTTGTTTTATCTGTCATTTTATTATCTATTTAAATTGCTACTTCTCCTTTTATGTGTGGATGAGGATTATATTCGGAAAGTTCAAAATCCTCAAATTTAAATGAAAAGATATCTTTTACATCAGGATTGATTTTCATTGTAGGCAGTTTCCTTAAATCGCGACTCAATTGTAGCTTCACCTGCTCAATATGATTCGAGTAGATATGAGCATCACCAAATGTGTGAACAAAGTCACCCACCTTTAAATTGGTTACCTGTGCCATCATTCTTAGCAAAAGAGCATATGATGCAATATTGAAAGGTACACCCAAGAATATATCAGCACTCCGTTGATAAAGTTGCAGACTTAACTTACCATCTGCAACATATAGCTGAAAGAATGCATGGCAGGGTGCAAGATGCATTTGCGGTAGTTGAGCTACGTTCCATGAGCTTACAATAATACGACGCGAATCAGGGTTGTTCTTAATAGTCTCAATCACTTCGGAAATCTGATCGATGTATCCACCATTATAATCTGGCCACGAACGCCATTGGTTTCCATAGATAGGTCCTAAATCTCCTTTTTCGTCAGCCCATTCGTTCCAAATGCGCACACCGTTTTGTTGTAAGTATTTCACATTAGTATCGCCATTTAAAAACCATAGAAGTTCGTAAATAATAGATTTTAAATGGAGCTTTTTGGTTGTTAGCATGGGAAAACCTTCTGCTAAGTTGTATCGACTTTGATGTCCAAATAGACTAATTGTTCCGGTACCAGTTCTGTCATCTTTTTCTATACCTTCCGATAATACTCTTTGAAGTAGTTCTTTATATTGTTTCATTGATTTATTTTATTGTTGAGGTGAGAGCAATTGTGTAATTACTCAGTTATATGTAACACAAAAATAAGGATTCTTTTCTTATGGGCAATTGTATAGTCATTTTAAAAAATCACTTTTACATGGCTTTAGTATATGTTGTGTTGCATTTATTCTTACTTTTGCTTAAGTTGTTTTTATAAAATACGACTAAATTAAAACTTTTAGTGTTTATTGTTCGTTTAATATACAACAAAGATTGCAAAGCAAATTATTCACTATAAAATAATAACAAAACTTATATGAAAACTAAAACATTAAGGTTAGCTAAGTACGCAACACTTCTACTGTTGCTTCTCTCTATCAGTTATTCGTGTAGCGATTCGTCACAAGATTACATAGATGAGTATGAGATAAGAAGAATGATTGAAGATGCAATTCGAAAGAACAATCAGGATTTAGAGTTTACCCAATGGGAAATTGTAAATGTAAGTATCAAGAAGACAGATTGGGTTTGGGATAACGAAATTGGTAGATATGATGCAATTGTCGACTTGCCTGAATTGACCAAATTTGTATATGAAAATGGTGCTCAACTAGCTTATGTATTCATAGGAGAGCAAGGTGTTGATGAGGTGCAGAAAATGCTCCCTTATGTTCATACATATTATGAAGGAGAAGATGATTTTGGCAATGAAGTTATTTATACTGAAACTATCAGCTGCGATTTTCAGTATGGTTCGCCAAGTTCTGCTGCATTCTATATTCAATCATCAGATTTATTTAGAGATGACTATCTTTTAGCTGATTACAATTTCAGAATTGTTTTAGTTTGGTAAGTGTGTCATTGTGATAAGTAAACACTGAATTATGTTTGGATTTTTAATACTGCTTACTCTTATATAATAATGTTAAAACATCAGCGACAATAAAAGAACTACCGCCAATGAAAATGAAGTCGTTTTCGTTGGCGTTTTCTTTAACTGATTCTAGTGCAGACTCTACATTGCTATATCTATTACCTGTAAGTCCATGCTTCAATGCGCTTTCTGCCAATGCGTTTACATCAAGTGCTCTGTCAACTGATGCTTGGGTAAAGTAGTAGATTGCATTTTTGGGCATCATTGATAATATAGTAGCTGCATCTTTATCATTTGCCATCCCAAATACTATGTGTAGTTTGTCATAGCTTTCCATGCTCAACTGCTTTACAATATATTTCACACCATGCTCATTATGCCCTGTATCGCAAACGATTCTTGGTTTTTCCTGTAGTGTTTGCCAGCGTCCCATCAAACCTGTAAGCTCTACCACATTCGCAAATCCGTTGTAAACAGCATGGTTGGGAATTTTAAAACCTTGCTTTATTAATTCTTGGATAGCTGTAAGCACAGTTCGAGCATTCTTGTTTTGCACCCATCCGCCCAATTCGTTTTTCAAGTTTTTGTAGCTATCGTTATTCAAAATCCACCCATCAGGTGTTATTGCTGAAGTGAAGTTGTCCATTTGCTCTTCTGCAAATACAACGGGAGCACTCTCAGCTTCTGCTTTTTTAACAAACACCTTTCTCACGTCATCATTATCTACCTCTCCAATTACTACAGGGGTGCTGGGTTTTATTATCCCTGCTTTCTCTGCTGCTATCTGTGGTAAAGTATTGCCAAGAAATTGTGTGTGGTCGAAGCCTATATTTGTAATTATACTTAGGATGGGCGAAATAATATTGGTGCTGTCTAAGCGTCCTCCTAGCCCTGTTTCAACAATAGCAACATCCACCTCCATGTGTTGGAAATAGACAAAAGCCATCTCTATTGTCAATTCGAAGAATGAGGGTTTAATAGGCTCAAAAAAGGCTTGGTGATTTTTGACGAAATCAATTACAAATTGATGATCTATCATTTCTCCGTTTACACGAATTCTTTCACGAAAATCGATGAGGTGGGGCGATGTATATAGCCCTACTTTATAGCCAGCTTCGCTAAGTATTGCAGCCAAAAGATGTGATGTTGACCCTTTCCCATTTGTACCTGCTACATGAATAGATCTGTAATGTTTATGAGGAAATCTAAAGTACTTGTCAAGTGCTAGACTATTGTCTAACCCCTCTTTGTATGCTGACTGTCCTACACGTTGATAAGCTGGGGTTTGTTCGTATAGGTATTCAATAGTTTCTTGATAGTTCATCTTTTTAGATTGTATGGATGTTTGTTGATATTGTATGAAGGTACTAAAGTAAGAAAAGTTGCCGATTAAGGCAACTTTTCTTGTGAATTATATAATTACTCGGTGTGTTTAGTTGTTGTTTGGTAGTGTTGAGTACTGTTTAGAGTAGCGTAAGTGTTGCTCTATATATCCTTCGTCGTATGATATAGTTACATCAGTTACTTCACCACTGTCATTGGTAACTAATGTATATACTGGATTTACAAAACCACTATAGGGAGATAGATTAAGTGCTTCATAACGTTTCAGTACCTCGTTATGAATAGATTGGTTAACCTTCACTCCGTAAGTTTCTATATAGTTTTTGGCAGCTTCAAAATCACCAGTGGATTTAATTCGTTGTATCTCAGCTAACAATTCACCAAATAGTTCACGTATCTTTTCGTAATCGTTGATTACTACATAAGTTTTACCATCACGCTGTTTTAATTCTGCAGCATTTGATTCTTTTGCATGTTCTAGCACCCATGTTGCAATAGACTGACGGTTACGCATATGTGCCTGTTCAATATCTTTCCCAGATTGTATGCGTGTTAGTTGGGTCATTGCTCCATTCATTAAATAACTGTAGTATTGTGCTTTATATGCTTCATTATCTGGGAGTAAACCTAGTTCAACCAGCTTTGGGTCTCCCAAATAGTATAGACCAAACAGATCAGCACGTGTCTCTTCAAGAGGACTTCCATAAGCACGTAGTGCATCACTATCTACTCCTGGAAGTAATTTCCCTGAACCATGACCTAGACACTCATGTAGGTCTGTATGCAGATTGCTTGTGAGAGCACCATATTTTTTAGCTCTTTCTATCTCTACTTCACTCCACATAAATTCTTCAGCAAAGCCATTTCCTAGCGAAGCTTTATTGTAAGCATCAGCTATGTTTGCGATAGTTACTGATTTCGAGCCATGGTCGCGACGTATCCAATCAGCATTTGGTAGATTGATACCAAGTGGCGTTCCAGGGTAGCAGTCTCCACCAATCATAGCAACATCAATTACTTTTGCTGATACTCCTTTTACTTCATCTTTTTTAAATTGTTTGTCAACAGGAGAGTTGTCCTCAAACCACTGTGCATTTTCACTAATTAGTTCTGTGCGTTTTGTAGCCTCCATGTCTTTGAAGTTAACAATAGCTTCCCAAGTACCTTTCATCCCTAGAGGGTCGGTATAGGTTTCGGTAAAGCCATTTACAAAGTCAACCCTAGAATCTAAATCTTTTACCCAAAGCACCGAGTATTCATCATACTTTTTCAAGCTACCTGTCTTGTAAAAATCGATAAGAGAAAGAATAACTTGCTTCTGTTTATCATTCTCAGCTACATTGGCTGCTTTTTCCAACCATTTCACAATTCGTTCGATAGCAGGGGAGTACATTCCGCCTAATTTATATACTTGTTCGGTTACAACACCATTCTCTTTTACTACTTTACTATTTAAACCGTACGAGATTGGGGTGTTGTCATTTGGGTCTTTCATTTTGTCATAAAATGCTTCCACCTCTTTTTGCGAAACTCCTTCGTAGAAGTTTACAGCCGATGTTTCAACAAGGTCAACTCCTGCTGCTTGATTGATGCGTTTTGGCATAATAGTAGGATCGAACATTACAGGGGTAAGTGTTTCGATAAGTCCGTCAACCGAAGTTCCGTCCTTAATAGGTAGTTTAGCAGGGTCAACCGAGTTGATTGCTTCTGAAAAGTACTCCTTTGAAAACCCTGGTAGTATTTTATCCTCAGAGTAGTGGTGATGTATACCATTAGCCATCCAAATACGTTTTAGATAAATTTCAAGGTGTTTGAAATCATCTGAGTTCTTATCACCAGAGTAGTTTTCGTAAATCCCTTCTAGTGTGCGACGGATAGTTAGGTTATACTTGTTGTGCTGATCAAACAATATATCTCTTCCTTCAAGCGCAGCTTCAGAAAGATAGTAAATCAGCTCTTTTTGCTGAAGAGAAAGGTCTTCAAACCCGGGAACTTTATAACGGAGTATCTGTATGTCTGCAAATTTATCTACAGTGTACTCAAATGAGTCTTCTGTTCCTGCTTTTTCGCCGTTAGAGCATCCTACAAGCAAGAAAAGAGTTGATAGCATAAAAAATAGTTTTTTCATTGTTATAAATTTTGTTGTTTGATACAAAGATAATAAAAAAGTGAGTATTCGATGACATAGTGCAACTTTTTGCTTCTATGTATTCATAAAAAGGCTTGTTGGTTAATTTCAAATAGTGAGTTTTTACAAAAATAGCACCTCTCTTTTTAGAAAAGTGCTATTAAGTTTAAGTGGTGTAGGCAGGTTTATTATCTATTGCGATAACCAGGGTTTCTTCTACCTGCTCTGTTGGTATCTCTTACATCTTGACGCATGCTGTTCCACTTGTCTAGTTTTTCTTTTCCTATAATTTTTTCAAGCTCAGCTTGTTGCTCTTCCATCTGCTTGGTTCTCATTTCACGAAATTCGTCTCGTCGTGCATCACGATTTAATCTTTCTGTTCTGCGCTCTTCTCTATGCTCATCAACTTCTTGATTACGTTGATCTTCATATTTTTGTGTTAAAGCTAATATTTGTGCAGCTTGCTCAGATGTCAAATCAAGCTCTTTCGTCATCAGATCCACCCTCTCTTGTGCAGACAGTCTCATCATATAGTCGCTACGTCTGTTGTCAAAGTTTCCTCTGTTGTTTACATCACGTCTACTATTGCGATTGTATCCACGTCCATCATATCTACCTTCTCTGTTAGAATCTCTTACGTCTTGACGCAGCTCATTCCATTTTTCAGCTCTCTCTTTTCCTATGATTTTTTCAAGTTCGGCAAACTGCTTTTCCATCTGCTCAGCTCTCATTTCACGGAATTCGTCGCGGCGTGCATCACGGTTTGCGTAACCTGTTCCACGTTCGCTCCTGTGCTTATTAACCTCTTCAATCCGTTCAGTCTCATGTTTTTCGCACAATGCGAGAACTTCAGAAGCTTCCTTAGTTGTTAGATTAAGTTCTTTGGTCATTAAGTCTACTCTCTCTTGTGGAGTCATTCTCATCATCTGCTCACTTCGGCTGTAGTTCATATTGTTGCGTCTATTACCGGTATTTCTTCTATTATTATAGTTCTGTGCCGATACAGACATGCTCAATGTTAGCAATAATGTTGCTGCTAAAAATAAATACTTTTTCATATCAAAATAGTTTTAATTGGTTTATACTGTTATATGGAGTTCAAATGTAGTGAATAGTTTAATACTATGCAACTGTTAGTTGGTGTGTTAGTGCCTAGTATACAGCTATTTGCAGTTTTGTGTAGATGGTTTTTAGGCATTGGTAGAGCAGAAGGGTAATTTTGTCTATAAATAGATGGAGTCTGTCTAATCTAGGGGTTTTATGAATATATTTATAGTTTTATCGCGATTATCTTCATTTTCTTATTTTAGAATATTCTTTTTATTGTTGCTTTTCTATTTTCTACTACTATTATTGCTAGAGCAATATTTCAATTTGTATAGAAAAGATATCCTTAGGTCATTTATAATAGCTACTTTTGAAATAGAATATTAAAAAAAGAGAGATATGACAACAAGTATAAAGCTTAAAGATATGCAGTTTTACGCATATCATGGTGTTTTGGCGCGAGAGACAAAGGTGGGCAACAATTATGTAGTGAATGTTTGTATGAATGCAAATTTGTTGCGTGCTTGTGAAACTGACAATGTTGATGACACTATTAGCTATGCTATTATATACGATTTGGTGAAAGCCGAAATGGAGCAACCATCTAAGCTGTTAGAACACGTAGCAATGCGTATATATAAGTCAATTAAGAGTAAGTTTCCTCAAATCACAACACTAGAAATTCGTTTGGCAAAAAACAATCCCCCTATAAGTGGAGATGTAAAGTCGGCGGAAATAATAATTAGAGAATAACATTCATTGTTATTTCTATAGAAGTTCTAAGTATGAAATTACATTCTACTCTTTTAGATTTTTGTATCTTTGCATAAATATTAAAATCAGATGGATAACGAACAATTAAATAACGATATAAACAATGAGGATTCGATAGCAATGGATAATATTGTTATTGAACAACCCAAGGAACAAGAGCATTTAGTGCTTCGCACCGAGAATTTGGTAAAAAAGTATGGCAAACGTACCGTAGTAAGCCATGTATCTATCGATGTAAAGCAAGGTGAAATTGTAGGTTTGCTTGGGCCAAACGGTGCAGGTAAAACAACTACTTTTTATATGACTGTTGGATTAATTGTTCCCAATGAAGGAGAGATATTTCTAGGAGAGCAAAACATCACAAATTTCCCAGTATATAAGCGGGCGCAATATGGAATTGGTTATTTGGCACAAGAGGCCTCTATTTTTCGCAAAATGTCGGTTGAAGATAATATTCTTTCGGTGTTGGAGATGACTAATAAAAGTCGTAGCGAACAACTAGAAAAAATGGAAAGCTTAATTGATGAATTTGGTTTGCAGAAAGTACGTAAAAACCTAGGCGACCAGCTATCGGGTGGTGAAAGGCGTCGTTCAGAGATAGCCCGTTGTTTGGCTATCGATCCCAAATTCATTATGCTTGACGAACCCTTTGCAGGTGTCGACCCTATTGCTGTGCAGGATATACAATCTATTGTAGCACGGTTGAAATATCGTAATATTGGCATATTAATTACCGACCACAATGTGAACGAGACTCTGAGTATTACAGATAGAGCCTATTTGCTGTTTGAAGGGAAGGTGCTGTTTCAGGGTACTGCCCATGAGTTGGCAGCTAACGAAGTTGTACGCGAGAAATATCTTGGTAAAGACTTCGAGTTGAAGCGTAAGAGTTTTGATGTTTAAATAGATATAGATATGGCTCGATTACTTGCAATAGATTATGGGAGAAAACGTACAGGTATCGCTGTTACCGATACACTCCAAATTATAGCCAATGGTCTTACTACAGTGCCATCGCACACTATAATCAATTTTCTGAAAGACTATATATCAAAAGAACCTGTTGAGCTAATTATTGTTGGACTGCCACGTCAAATGAATTACGAGGAGTCTGAAAGCATGCAATATATCAAACCTTTTGTGAAAAAACTGCGAAAGGAGATTCCCGATATTCCTGTAGAATACTTCGATGAACGGTTTACCTCAAGAATGGCGCAGCAAACTATGATTGATGGTGGATTGAAAAAAAAGCAACGACAAAACAAAGCTTTGGTCGATGAGATTAGTGCTACTATAATATTGCAAGGATATATGGAAGGGCGACGAATGAACTTGTCTTAAAGAGCAAGTATTAAAGAGAAAATAAAACTATTATTATATTATGATATTACCTGTATATTTATACGGACACCCCGTATTGAGAAAAGAGACAAAAGATATTGATACTTCCTATCCCAACTTGAATGAGTTGATAGATAATATGTATGAAACAATGTACAACGCTGATGGTGTTGGCTTAGCTGCTCCTCAAGTAGGTTTAGAAGATAGAATATTTATAATTGATCTTTCTCCACTAGCTGATGAAGAAAACCCAGAGTACAAAGACTTGAAAAAAGTTTTCATCAATGCACGGATCACTAATCGCACTGGCGATATGGTTTTACATGAAGAGGGATGCCTTAGCATACCGGGTATTCACGAAAGTGTGGCACGTCAAGACAGTATTGAAATAGAGTACCTCGATGAGAACTTTGAGCCACATACTAAAACCTACACTGGTTTCACTGCTCGAGTTATTCAACACGAATATGATCATATAGAAGGTGTGTTATTTATCGATCATATCTCTGCAATACGCAAACGTTTAATCAAGACAAAGTTGAGTAATATGGTTAAGGGTAAAATAAGTTGTCATTACAAAGTTAGAACTGCATAACATTGTGTTGTTTAAACCTGATATGTTTCGATCTGTTTTATCTTCAAAGTATGTATAAAAATGCTAGTAGCGTTATTTAAGCGCTACTAGCATTTTGTTTTTCAAAAGAGTTGCTAAGTGTTATTCTAACAATTGAGTCTATTCAATCAATTCTTCTTCAGCTACATCACCTTTTGGAATAATATCTTCAAGCTTAATATCTCTTTCTCTTATAGCTCTGTTTTCACAGGTCTTACAAAGCTCTGAAATTCCCTTTTCATCCCAGGATTGCTTTACAGTTCCATTGTTTATCTCATCTCTCCCTTTAATGTGCTGACAGTCTTCAAAAATATGATATTTGTTTCCAGCTTTAGTCCAATATACATTGTCATTATCAAAGTTTAACTGCTTCAGTGTGTTGGTTTGCTCATTAATGTCTTTTGTATACTGTTCAATAGAAGGAGGACTGAAGTCAGCACCGGAGATACCAGCTATTAGCAGAGCAACTACTGCTATAGAACCGGCTATTCCTTTTGTTTTTCCATCAACATCTTTATTTATGAATATAAGAATAACCAATGGTAAAAAAGCTAATACACTTATTATAGCACCTAGCTGATTCTGAATAAAGAATCTCACCTTATCTTTTTTAGACGCAGGGTCTAATCGGTTTGCCTTTTTCCAAAGCATTGAACCTGTTATGGCTAGTATTAATATAGCCACAATCGCTATTATCAACCAAACAAGAGTTTCATTGCTAATTAATTTAAAAATAGCAAAGACTTCTCCTGCAATTGCAATAATCCAAGCTAATAAAGCAAAGAAACGTAGCTGTTTTGCCTTTCCCTTGCTTTCAGCACTTGCTTTAAATACTTTTTGTTCTGACATAACTTTGTTTTTAAAAATTTGTTTTGAGATAAAGTTATATGTATCGAAATACTAAATTTATATTTGGGTGTATGTTTTATATTTATTTGAGGTGTAAAACACACTCTGTTTTATTGTGAACAACAATTCACCTTTAGCTACAATAAAATAAGTCTAAACTCTATTTTTCTTTACTCAGCTCTCTTCCAGCATACTTGTCTAAAAACCAAGTTAAGCTACCAGAACTAGGTTGCACTTTTGCTGCAGGATATTTCTCTTGAGCATTCTTATTATCTTCAATTATTTCTTTTACTTTCTTTGCTTTAGGTGCACCTGTTACTAAAAAAGCAACATGTTTAGCAGCATTGATAGTCTTACCAGATAGGCTAATACGCATCTGTCTAGTTTTGGGGTGTGTTGCTACAACGCACATGTTGCTGCTTTCCCACAAGTTCATTTCGTGTGGAAATATAGATGCAGTGTGTCCGTCCTCGCCCATACCAAGCATCACTACATCAAATTGTGGTGTGCCGTTTATTACCTCTAGTTCATTCTGAAGCAAATCCTCATAACTCCTAGCCTCTTTGTAAGGGTCATTTTCGCCTCTAATTCTAAAAATGTTTTTGTTTGACACAGGTACTAAATCAAACAAGTTTTCTTTTGCCATTTTGTAGTTGCTGTCGTCATTGTCAGGCCACACACAACGTTCGTCACTCCAGAAAAATTTAATTTTACTCCAATCAATATCATCTGCATGATTAGTAGCTAAATACTTAAATAGCGATCTTGGAGTGTTACCTCCAGAAAGAGCTATAGATAAATCTTCTTTTTCAGCTAAAATCTTTTTTAACCACAAGGAGAAGTCCTTATTCAAATCGTTTAAATTATCAAATACTTTTGTTTTCATATCTTTAAATATAGTTTATAGTTCGCAATAAATGCCATCGTCTGCCAAGTTTTTGCAAGGATATCGCCATTTTTGATTTTCTCCTTCAATTAAGTTGTCACTTTTTTCTGGTCCCCACGAGCCTGCAGGATATCCATAAAGAGGAGCATCTTTGTTGTTTTCCCAATAAGTGAGGATTGGTTGTACAAATCTCCATGTCTCTTCAGAGGCAGGGCCATCCATAAAAAGAGTGCTATCTCCCGCCATACAATCTAGAATCAAACGTTCGTAAGCTTCAGGTATATAATGGTTATCAAGATCGGTATAGTGAAAATCCATATTTACTGACTTTACTTCGTAGCCATTGCCTGGCATTTTCATCCCTGTTTTAAGTAAAATCCCTTCATCGGGTTGAATACGTAGAATGAGTTGATTCTCGTTATCTTCATTCGTGCAAAACAGCTGTTGAGGCGATGGTTTAAAATGGATTACAATTTCTGATACACGAGTAGGCAATCTTTTTCCTGTACGGATATAGAATGGAACTCCTGCCCATCTCCAGTTGTCAATAAAAAACTTCATTGCAAAAAATGTTTCAGTTCGTGATTCTTTATCCACACTTTTTTCTTGGCGATAGCCTGCAATCTCTTCGCCTCTTACTTTTGAATCAGAGTATTGTCCACGAATTACATTTTTCTTTAAATCCTCCTCCGACAGAGGGTGTAGAGCTTGAAAAACCTTCATCTTTTCGTATTTAATAGCCTCTGCATTAATTTTAGTTGGAGGCTCCATAGCAATAAGTGCTACCAATTGCATAAGATGATTTTGCACCATGTCACGCAAAGCACCTGCCTCGTCATAATACCCACCTCTTCCTTCCACCCCTATACTTTCGGCTGCTGTAACTTCTACATGTTGTATGTAGTTTCTATTCCACAATGGTTCATATATTCCATTAGCAAAGCGAGTTACCATCAAGTTTTGAACAGTCTCTTTGCCCAAGTAATGATCGATACGATATATTTGTTCGTCATCAAAAAACTCAAGAAGTTTTTTGTTTAAGTCTTGAGCAGATTGAAGGTCATGACCAAAAGGTTTTTCAATAATAATTCTTCTAAATCCTTTTCTTTGTAAGTTTAATCCTTGTCCGTACAAATACTTAGGTATTTTAGGATATAGATGCGGTGGTGTAGACAAATAAAATATGTAGTTTTTCTCTGTTTTATATTCGGTGTCTATTTCAGATAGCTTCTCTTTAAGTATACCATACTCTTTTCCATCACCAGTATCCATACTTAAATAAAACACTTTAGATAAGAAAACGTCAATAGCCGAATCACTCGCATCTTTGTAGTGGGAGAATAATTTGATACCTTTCTTCATTTTCTTTCTATATTCGGTATCACTTATGTCGCTTCTACTTACTCCTAAAACTGCAAAATGTGTTGGTAGTAATTTGTTTTCGTGTAAATCGAAAATAGCAGGTATGAGCTTCCTATATGTTAAGTCTCCTGAAGCTCCAAATATGACCATTATTTGGTTCTCAATATTTTTTTGATAGTTCATTTATGTTATATATAATTAGTTTTAAATTCATTCAAGTAGATAATATAAAACACTGTTAAAAGGAAAAAGTTGAATGAATAGACTACAAGATACAAAATATATTATAAACATATGATGTTGTGTCGATATGATTGAAAATAAAGGCAATTTTTTTGCCTTGATAAAAAAATATCAGTATCTTTGCACCTCAATTTTTATTATATAATTAATTACAAACAAATTTAGTATGAATAATTACGAAACCGTTTTCATTTTGACTCCCGTTTTGTCTGATGCTCAGATGAAGGAAGCGGTAGAAAAATTCAAAACCCTCCTAACGGACAAAGGGGCCGAAATTATAAACGAAGAAAGTTGGGGTATACGCAAACTAGCGTATCCAATCGACAAAAAATCAACAGGTTTTTACATCATGTTAGAGTTTAAGGCAGATCCATCTTTGATTGCTGGTTTAGAAGTGAATTTCCGTCGCGATGAGCGCGTACTTCGTTTCTTAACAACTAAGCACGATAAATTCTCTCTAGAGTATTCTGAGAAAAGAAGAAGAAATCGTTCTTCTAGTAAAGATGCGGTTGAAACTGCAAAACCTGAAGTAAAATAATTTAAAAAGGAGGAAATAAAATAATGGCAAAACAATCAGAAATTAGATATTTAACGCCTGTTTCAGTTGATGTTAAAAAGAAAAAGTACTGTCGTTTTCAAAAGAATGGTATTAAGTACATTGATTACAAAGATCCAGAGTTTTTGAAAAAATTCTTGAACGAGCAAGGTAAAATATTGCCACGTCGTATCACAGGTACATCACTAAAATTTCAACGTCGTATTGCGCAAGCGGTAAAAAGAGCTCGTCACTTAGCTTTGCTTCCATACGTAACCGATTTAATGAAATAAATAAAAGGAGGAAAAACAATGGAAGTAATTTTAAAAGAAGATATATTAAACTTAGGCTACGAAGGCGATGTTGTGGATGTTAAGAAAGGATATGCAAGAAACTTTCTTATCCCACAAGGTAAAGCAATAATGGCTACAGAGTCGGCTAAAAAAGTTATTGCTGAAAACAATAGACAGCGTGCTCATAAATTAGAGCAAATGAAGAAAGATGCGGAAGCTTTTGCAGAGAAGATAGAGGGTACTACACTTTCTATTGGTGCAAAAACTAGTTCTACAGGAACTATATTTGGCTCTGTAACCAATATTCAGATAGCTGAAGAGTTAGCTAAAAAAGGATTTGAAGTTGACCGTAAATACATTTTGATTAAAGATCAAGTAAAAGAGGTTGGTTCATATACAGCAACAGTAAGACTTCACAAAGAAGTTTCTGTTGAAATAGATTTTGAAGTAGTAGCTGAGTAAGAATTAAAGCATACTCAAGCAAATATATAAACCGTCTGTCAAATTAAGTTGATAGACGGTTTTTTTATTGCTTAATAAAATTAAACTATTAAGGTTGACAATTTATTTGTAAATGCATTGTAAAGAGCACTACTTTCACAAAAGCAGCACTTAGTTGTATCAATGTTTCGTTTTACACGAAGTTATCAACAAAAAACTCAATCTTGTAATAAATTAACACAGAAATATCCAATTTATTCCTTATTTTGCTGTTCTAAAGAATAAAAAGTTAGTATGGGTAAAATAATAGCATTAGCTAATCAAAAAGGAGGCGTTGGTAAAACAACTACTACCATTAATTTAGCAGCTTCATTGGCTGCATTAGAAAAGTTTGTTTTAGTTGTTGATGCCGATCCACAAGCAAACTCTTCGTCGGGTTTGGGAATAGATGTTAGAAAAAACCATAACACGCTTTATGAGGGTTTGATTGGAGAGAAAGCAGTTTCAGAGATAGTCCTAAAAACATATTTTGATAGAATTGATATAATTCCTTCTCATATAAACTTGGTTGGTGCCGAATTAGAATTGATTCAACTTCAGAATAGAGAGCAAAAGATGCGGGCGCTACTAGAGGGTGTTAAAAGTAAATATGACTTTATATTAATAGACTGCTCTCCTTCTTTGGGTATTATTACTGTTAATGCTTTAGCTGCTGCCGACTCAGTTATGATTCCTGTACAATGTGAGTATTTTGCACTAGAAGGATTAAGCAAACTGTTGAATACAATTAAAATAATAAAGTCAAAAATAAATCCAGCTTTAGAAATAGAAGGGTTTGTACTAACAATGTACGACTCAAGGCTGCGCCTTCACAATTCGATATACGATGAGGTGAAACAGCATTTTCAAGAATTGGTTTTCACAACAGTTATTCATAGAAATATAACTTTAAGTGAGTCGCAAAGCCATGCTCAGCCTGCTCTCACATATGATGCTGGCTCACGTGGCGCTGTAAATCATATGCAGTTGGCAAAAGAATTAATTGATAAAAATGAATAACTTTGTAGTTTACTTATAGGAACAATATTATAATGGGTAAGAAAAAAGCACTAGGAAGAGGATTAGATGCATTAATTACGATGGAAAGCAATGAAACGCAAGGGTCATCGTTTATTAGTGAAGTGGAAATTGACAAGATTAAACCAAATCCTGATCAACCTCGTACAAACTTTGATGATGAAACCATGGAAGAATTGGCTACATCAATCAAAAAAATAGGTGTTATACAACCTGTTACACTACGAGAGTTGGAAGATGGTACATATCAAATTATTGCTGGTGAAAGACGTTATAGAGCATCCATGATGCTACATCTGAAAACAATACCTGCTTATGTAAAAACTGTTGATGATGACGATGTGATGGAAATGGCTTTAATAGAGAATATTCAAAGAGAAGATTTGAATGCCATTGAGATTGCATTGACCTATCAGAAACTTATCGACTCACAATCTTTAACCCAAGAGCAATTAAGTGAAAGAGTTGGTAAGAAACGTGCAACGATAGCCAACTACATGCGTTTATTGAAGTTGCCTGCAGAATTGCAAATAGGAATTAAAGATAAGAAAATAGATATGGGTCATGCTCGAGCTTTGGTTGCTATTCCAGATCCAGAGATTCAACTTAATCTATATAATAGAATTATCAGAGAAGGACTTTCGGTTAGAAGAGTTGAAGCAATTGTCAAAAAGGAGATTGAAAGACTATCTAATAAAAATGAGCCTAAAAAAACTATTCAAAAGACATCTAGCGATTTTGATGCTTTAAAAAAACATCTATCACGATTTTTCGATACTCCTGTAGATTTTAAATATTCAAAGACGGGTAAAGGAAAAATTACAATTCCATTTAATTCTAATGAGGATTTAGAGCGAATTATTGCAATATTTGACGTAATTAAAAAATAAAGATAACTCTTATGAAGCTTCTAAAGCTCAAGATTATATGCTGTTTCATTATAATAGGTGCAACTTTTGGTTATGCCCAAGGCATTATGCAGTTGCAGCCAAACGACACCCTGCCTAGCATTGTTCAAGACAGCCTTATCCTAGTAATGGATACAATAGTAGAAGGCGATTCTATTATGAACCCCCCTATTAAAGACGATTCACTAGCTATGCCAATGTCAGTAGTTGTTGTAACAGACAGCTCTGATCTACCAATGATGTTAGAGATAAGAGAATTTCAGCCCAACCCAACTAAAGCGGTTATATATGCGGCTATTTTTCCAGGCTTGGGACAAATATATAATCGGAAGTATTGGAAACTACCAATAGTTTATGGTGGATTTTTAGGGTTTTCGTATGCAATAGCATGGAATGGTAGGTATTACACAGACTATTCTAATGGATATCAAGATATAATGGATGATGATCCAGAAACCGACAGTTGGAAAAACTTCTTACCTTATGGGGCAGACCCAGAAATGGTAGATCAAGCTTGGTTGAGAGATGTTATGAAGCGAAGAAAAGATTTCTATCGACGCTACCGTGATTTGAGTATAATAGGAACTGTAGCTATGTATGCCCTGAGTATATTAGATGCTTATGTAGATGCTCAATTGTTTGACTTTAATATCAGCACAGATTTATCTTTAAGGGTAGAACCTACAGTTATTAAAAGAACCGACTACTTGGCCAATAGTGTAGGCTTTCAGTGTCGTGTTAGCTTCTAAAAGATAAGCTTTAATTTATCACATCGCTATGAGAAAAAATGCTATATTAGTATTAATAATTTTTCTGACAACTACTACGCTTTTGATTTCTCAAAATCAAATAATAAATGAGGCTGCTGTTGCCAATAAGCAGTTAGCTCAAGATACTTCCTTTGTTATTAATGATAGCGAAATTGTAGTTCCTGAAAGCTTGAATGAGAGTGTGGAAAAACTGCTATCTAATTGGCAAATAAGCTTCTCTAATTCAGACAATCAATGCACTCAAGGATCAAACATAGTTTATACCGACTCTGTGTATATGCACCGCCTGTATGCTCTTCCCACTGAAATGGAGCTCTCTTACAATCCTGTTGTAAGTAATTATATAGATATGTATGCTAAACGACGTAGAGACTTAGTGAGCTATATGTTGTCGTTGGGAGATTATTATTATCCAATGTTTGAAGAGGCTTTAGATAGACACGGATTACCATTAGAACTCAAATACCTACCCGTTATCGAGTCTGCATTGAATCCTGTGGCAGTTTCACGTATGGGAGCAACTGGTTTGTGGCAATTTATGCTTAGAACCGGTAAGCAATACGACTTAGAAATAAATAGTTTAGTTGATGAGCGCCGAGATCCCTACAAGTCGACAGAAGCTGCTGCGAGGTTCTTAAAAGACCTCTATAATATATATGGTGATTGGAGTTTAGTTATAGCCGCATACAATTGTGGTCCTGGCAATGTAAATAAAGCAATTGCACGAAGTGGTGGTAAGCAAGACTATTGGAGCATCTATTATAGATTGCCACGTGAAACTCGTGGGTATGTTCCTGCATTTATTGCAGCTACCTATATTATGAATTACAACGATGAGCATCGTATATGCCCTAAAGAGTCATCAAACAACCTTATGTTTTTAGATACAATACATGTAACTGACCAAATTCACTTTAGGCAGATATCCGATGTACTTGACATACCTATAGAAGATTTAAGAAGATATAATCCACAATTCAAACAAGATATAATCCCTGGTCATCACAAGCCCTACACTTTAGTATTGCCCACAACAAGTATGTTTGCCTTTATCAACCAAAGCGATAAGATTATAAATCATAATAAAGAAATTTATTTCACTCATCGAAAGCAAACATTAACCAATGAATATGCAGGAAATGTCGTCGATGGAAATGTGGTCAACACATACTATAGAGTTAAGAAAGGAGACACCTTGGGCGCTATTGCACGAAGAAACAGAACAACAGTGGGTAGATTGCAGCGTATGAACAACATGAGGTCTACAAGGCTCTCTATTGGTCAGAGGCTGATAGTGCAACAAACCATTACACCCATTGAAGTTAAAGAAGAGCTAGCATCAGGTGGAGAGCTAAAAAACACTTACCATAGAGTTAAGAGAGGCGACACATTAGGTGCACTTGCACGTAATTATGGAACCTCTGTAGCTCAACTACAGCGTATGAATAATATGAGTTCTACAAAACTATCTGCAGGAAAAACTATTGTTGTGAAACAAGAGAGAATAGAATTAAAGCCCCAGCCTGATAGTAAAATTGAGATTGCTGAAACAAGAAAGATGTATCCGAAAGTTGATACATCTTCAATGTTAACTAGCCAAGGCATATTAATGGAATATATAGAAAGGGTTAATGAGGGAAATGAGAGTAAGCTTTTAGAAATAGCTATTATATAACACTGTCTTTTGCAAAAAAAGAAAAATGGACACTTCCATATTTGCGTTCTTCTTTAAAAAGCGGATGCTCTATGAAAGAATCTTCTTTCGAATGCTCCAAAATGAAGATGCCATTTTCATTTAATAGTTCTAATTCAAATATTTTTGATGGTATAGTGTCTAGCTCTTTTAAATCATAAGGAGGATCAGCAAAGATTAGGTCAAACGTCTGATTGCATGTTTTTATGTAGCTAAATACATCGGCTTTAATTGTCAAAAGCTCAGTTGCATCTAGCTGTTCCTTCACATGCTGAATAAAAGCATAGTTCTTAGTATTCGACTCTACACATACTACACGAGGACATCCTCGTGACACAAGCTCAATGGCAACACTTCCGGTGCCTGAAAATAAGTCTAGGGCATGTGTGCTTTCCCAGTCAAATTTATTGTTTAAAATATTAAACAAGTTCTCGCGGGCCATATCTGTTGTTGGTCTAGCTCTAAACTTTTTGGGTAGTTGAAATCTTCTTGATTTATATTTTCCGCTTATAATTCGCATAATTGTTTTAAAATTTCTGTTGGAATCTCCTCATTATTAATTTTTGCACCCTCTGGCACATTCCATGAGATAATATCTGTATTAGAGACTACTCTCTTAAGATTATCAATACACTCACTATGATTACTTGTATTACCAGAGAAGAACAGTTTGTCTAGCTGAACATTTAACTGGAGAGATTCCCATGTTTTTTGAATATAGTAGCTCTCTTCTAACAAGTTGCTGGTATGAAATGTTTTGGCAAGAGTAAGCTTATCTGCTGAGAAAGCCACAATGTCTAGCATTTTGTTGTCGTTGAAGTTCACAAAAAGTGCATCCTTGTTTTTATTGTGCAGTTTGTAAAAGAGAGGTACAAGAAAAGAGAGGTGACTTACAAAGTTAGGGTTGAGCAGAGCTCTTGATAAGAAACTGTGAATAGATTTATCTATGCTCCATATTACTCTACAGTCGTGCTCTTGCAACTCATTACTTATAATATGCGATTTGCGATTAAGACAATTAAAAGAAAGGAATTCTGCTGCCCATCTCTTGTCGTAATAATCATTAGGAACGATTGTCGTTGCATCATCCACACAAATCACATATATCTTTTTGTAGTTGTCAGAAAAGAAAGGGTAGTCGAATATCAGCTTCTCTATGCATTCCAAATAGTCTTCAATGGGGCTAAACGATACACTGTTTTGATAGAACACTGTTCCGTCGGTAGGGCAATGAATAGAAAAATAAAATCCATTCGGC
This sequence comes from Bacteroidales bacterium, assembly GCA_012840785.1. GTDB lineage: Bacteria > Bacteroidota > Bacteroidia > Bacteroidales > Dysgonomonadaceae > UBA2632. Next base: position 7,823 of record DUVZ01000239.1, on the reverse strand, counting down.
GTTAACCGAATGGATAGTATATTTTTTTTAGATTCTGCGAAATCAATATTATCAGGTGAAAACATAAATCTCCTCTAAGAGTGTTTATAATTTTTTGTTGAATCTAATAAGTACAGGACACTGTTTCAAACCTACTCTATTCGAATAAGTAATACACATCATGTAGGTTAGGCGCAAGTGCTCATTATTTCACAACTACTCCCAATTACCAGCGTTGTTGTTTGCTGTAATTATAGAGCCAACTTGCATTCCTGGATATCTGTCGCCAGGTAAACTCTTCACATTCTCAATCAAAAGATTAAGTTCGTTTTGGTTCAATCCATTTAAGTAAGCTGTATAAGGTGTTTTTGCTTCAAAAACATTAATTGTAAAGCCCGATGAAGTATGAAGCGTATCTGTAGCCATCTCAAATCTAGCACCATCTCCAAAAGGAACAAGAGCTAAGTTATCTGGATTGAAGTTTTTGCGGTTACTAAAGCGATTTTCAATAACAGGCACAAAAATTGAATCGCGTTGAAGTTGAGGTCTGTTGTTTTCTTCATCCCACAAGCCTTCTTTTTTCATTTCAGCCATATTGTTTTTTCTAATAATTTGCATGGCTTTAGTTTCGGTCATACCAGCTTCCATTTGTTCTTCAGTCAACTCTCCACGTTTTTGTAGCAATGCTACCTCACCATGTTTAACGAAGTTGATTAAAGAATCAAAGCTAGCCGTATACTCACCTTTCACTTCGCGATAAGCAACCTGTGCTGTGCGAATGTCAATAAGTCTTTGCTTAACAGCTTCGTTGCGAATTTGACTTTCTTTGTTAAAGTCAATTGGTCCTTGGATGCTCTTAAAACATACGAAACCTAATAGACCAATTGCAGCAACTAAAATTACTTTTACTAATACTTTCATGGACTTTTCCCCTTTTTATTATTTTGTATTAAACTGATTTACTTTTATTAGATTACAAATTTAGAAAAAGAATGATAATTGTGCTACTTTTACGCAGAAAATAATATGAAAAAAATGATAAATACGTATTTCATTGAGAAAATCAAGGATAATTTCCCTTTTTCGCTTACAAATGATCAAGAAACAGCTGTTATTAAAATTGTTGACTTTATTTTTAGTCCAACATCCGATGCTATCTTTCTATTAAAAGGATATGCTGGAACTGGCAAGTCTACTTTAATTGGAACTTTGGTGAAGACAATGGCGCAATTTCAACAAAAAACAGTTTTATTAGCTCCCACTGGGCGTGCTGCAAAAGTCTTTTCATCTCACTCAAACGAGCCTGCTTTTACTATTCATAAGAAGATATATAGACAGAAAGGTATGAGTGATGATGGAGCATCGTTCTCTTTGATGGATAATTTAAACAAAAACACCTTGTTTATAGTAGATGAGGCGTCGATGATTAGTAACCAATCAAACGAAGGATCATTTTTTGGTACTGGTCGTCTCCTCGACGATTTGATAGAACATGTTTACTCTGGAGAAAACTGTAAACTGCTTTTCTTGGGAGATACTGCTCAGCTTCCCCCTGTGAAGCAAGATATTAGTCCTGCTATGGATGTGTATGCTTTGCAATCATTTGGATTAGATGTGTTAGAAAGCACCCTTACAGAGATTATGCGTCAAGCCGAAGAGTCGGGCATTTTATATAATGCAACACTTTTGCGTAATGCCTTAAGTGAAGGTACCACACGGTTATACCCAAAGCTAGTCTTAAATAATTTTACTGATGTTGAGAGAATATCTGGAAATGACCTTATTGAAGAGATATCCAGTTGCTACTCACGTGATGGGCTTGAGGAGACTATATTGATATCTCGTGCCAATAAGAGTGTAAATATATTCAACAATGGTATTAGAAATAGTGTGTTATATAGAGAGGAAGAGCTCTCGAATGGTGATTTGCTGATGGTAACAAAAAACAATTATCACTGGCTCAAAGAGGAAGCAAAAGTAGATTTTATTGCCAATGGAGAGTTTGTTGAGATTTTGCGTATCCGCTCGCAAACCGAGATGTATGGCATGAGATTTTGTGATGTGATTTTATATCACAAAAACTATGATATAGAGTTTGACGCAATAATCAATTTAGACTCTTTACACTCTGAAAGGGCAGGAGATGCCTACAAACAGAGCAATATATTGTACAATGCACTCATGGAAGAGTATAGCCACATGTGCTCTAAACGTGAGCGATACAAACAAATAAAGAAAAATCCATACTTTAATGCCCTACAGGTGAAATATGGATATGCAGTTACATGTCATAAAGCACAAGGTGGAGAGTGGAAAAATGTTTTTATAGATTTAAGTTATATAAACCCAGATCATTTAGGTGATAATTTTTATCGATGGCTTTACACATCTATCACACGTGCCACAAAAATGTTATATCTTGTGAATTTGTCTGATGATTTTGTTGCTGACTCCAATTAATGATTAAATTTGTATTGTTTGAATTAAGATAATCCAAATTGGATTATGATAAGGATAAATAATTGGAGAGAGCAGTTAATGAAACATAGATATATAGAGTCGCTATTGAGCGAGATAAAGGAGTTAGAGTCGGTAGTCGAAAGTCTAAAGCAGAACAACAAAGTTCCCTTCTCTTTTTTTAAAGAGTCTTTTAAACGCACCCAAGAGATTTCACGTCTTTTGCACCAGCTAGAGTTTGTGCAGATAGAAGAGATGAGGGGAGAGATGGAAAAATTAGTCATATATTTGTCTGAGGCAGAAACAGCTAGAAGAGAAGCTGAAGCTAAGGCAAAGTTGCTGGCTGAAGAAGCAAGTAAAAAACAGATTATCTCTAAAGAGGAAGAAATGCAACTACTATCTGAAACCGATACTGAGATTGACAAGCCTAAAGAAAGAGAGGAAGCAGACGAGGTGTTGGTAGCAAAGAAAGAGCAAGATAGTTTATTAGAAATAGACGACGAAGATGAGAGGAAAGATAAAGATGAGGAGGAATTATTACCACCTCCTTTAATCCAGAAAACTGTTGATACAGCTAAGGAGCAAAAAGAGCCTGTCTCTTTATTAGAAACTACCAGGAGTGAAACAATATTAGCAAAAATTGCACCTAAAAACAAATCATTAAACGATGTACAACCTGTTAATCAAACTATTCAGGATGCAATGCGTAGTATAAGCTTGAACGATAGATTTTTGTTTCAACGCGAACTTTTCGACAACAATAGGGAGGCAATGACAACAATGTTGTCAAAACTTCAATCATTTTCTTCGTTAGATCTTGCCAAGAGCTATTTAGAGAGAAATACTACTTGGGATTTTAGAGATGACACGGTAGACAAGTTTTTGCAAATGCTAAAAGAATCTTTTAGATGACTCAAGACGAAACAGATAGCTACGGAATATTGTACGTAGTGCCTACACCAATAGGCAACTTAGAGGATATAACGTATAGGGCAATAAAGGTGTTGAATGAGGTTGATGTTATTTTGGCAGAAGATACCCGTACTAGTGGTTTCTTGTTGAAACATTACGATATAACCACGAAAATGATTTCTCATCACAAATTTAATGAACACAAAAGTATTCAACATATTGTAGAGCGTATAGAAGCTGGAGCTAATGTAGCTCTTATATCCGATGCAGGCACACCTGCTATTTCCGACCCCGGCTTTCTGCTTGTACGCGCTTGTATAGAGGCTGGTATACGCATAGAGTGTTTGCCAGGTGCTACAGCATTTGTGCCAGCACTGGTGATGTCGGGTCTACCCAATGATAGGTTTTGCTTTGAGGGATTTCTTCCTGCAAAGAAAGGCCGTCAAACAAGGTTAAAAGAACTTCAAAACGAACAGCGCACAATGGTGTTTTACGAATCGCCTTATCGTGTTCTTAAAACCTTAATACAATTTGCCGACTATTTTGGGGCAGATAGAATGGCAGCTACATCTCGTGAAATATCGAAGATATACGAAGATACACAACGTGGCACATTGTCACAATTGATAAATCATTTCACAGAAACAGTCCCACGTGGAGAGTTCGTTATTGTAGTGAGTGGAAATGAATTGAAGAAGAATAATAAAAAAACTGACTAATTATTAAACTAAAGCATGCTAATTTCGTTTTAATTAAAAACATACAGATATGAAGAAATTATTTTTATTACTATTTATTAGTGCTGGGCTTTTGTTTTCATGCACCAAAGTGAAAAATTCAACTGAATATCAACAGTTGCAAAAAGAGCGTGATTCGCTGCTAATGCAAACTACATCTGCAAGCAACGAGATTGAAGAGATGATGGCTGTGATAAATAATGTAGAAGAGAATTTTAATCAAATTCGTGAAGCCGAAAAATATTTAGCTGTGCAGTCTGCAGATCAAGGAGAATTGAGTTCAAATACAAAAGATCGTATCAACGATAATTTTAAAATGGTGAACGAGATTCTTAAAAAGAACAGGGAACAACTTGCCGACTTAAATAAAAAGTTCTCATCGAGCACTGGACAGGTTGCTGCACTTAAGAAAACTATCGATAGGCTAAACAGAGAAATGGAAGAGAGAGTTTCTGAAATAAGCGAGCTGCAAACCGAACTTTCACGAAGAGATGTAAGAATTGCTGAACTTACTTCAAATGTAGATGAACTATCCTCCAATCTTTCAGAGTTGTCGGGTCATGTAGAAGAGCAATCTTCTACTATTCTTCAACAAGAAAAAGCTCTCAATACTGCATATTATGTGTTTGGTACTATGAGCGAATTGAAATCACAGAAAATTCTTTCGGGAGGTTTTCTTCGCACCACCAAAGTGTTGAAAGATTCGTTTAATGAAGACTATTTTCTAAAAATAGATATTAGAGAAACAACAAGAATTCCTTTATATGCTACCGACGCAGAGTTGTGGTCGAATCATCCAAAAGGCACCTATGCTTATGAGCCAGCAAGCGATGGAACTCTTACGTTTGTAATAATAGATACTGAAGGGTTTTGGAGTTTGACCAAGTATTTAGTGATAGAAGTAAAATAGCGCTGTATCAACACACTTCGGATAATCATTATTTTTGAGTAGCGATATAGTATATACTAATCAAAATGAAAAGTATAAGACCGATGAGGTAGCATGTATCTTGTCGGTCTTCTTTATAACATACACCCAGTTTTATGCAAAAATACAACCACCTTTATGCAAAAATACAACCACCTTTTTATTGATCTCGACGATACATTATGGGATATTCATCAGAATAGCAAAGAGTGCCTAGTTGAAATATATAACGACTACGGATATGATAAATATTACGAAACTTTCGACCATTATTATAATGTTTATCTGCCCAGCAATCTACACTTGTGGGATCTGTATAGGCATGGTGAAATTAGCAAAGATGAGTTGATTGTAGAGCGTTTTTTAGCGCCTGTTCGTAAATTTGGGATAGACGATGCAGATTATGCTAGAAAGCTAAGTGCCGATTTTTTGGAGCGAACTACACTAAAGACCAAACTGGTGGATGGTGCAATAGATTTGCTCAACTATTTAAAGCCAAAGTATGAAATGCACATTCTCTCCAATGGCTTTAAAGAGGTGCAGTACAAAAAAATAGAGAATTCGGGCTTGAAGTCTTTTTTTGATAAGATACTATTGTCCGATGAAATAGGTGTTAACAAGCCCCACGCCAATTTTTTTGCCCATGCCTTGGAGCAAGTAAATGCCAAACCATCCGAAACATTGATGATAGGAGATAGCTGGGATGCAGATATAGTAGGAGCTTACAATAGTGGCATCGACCAATTATGGTTCAACCCCCAAGAAGATCGTCCAAATGCCTTCACACCTACTTACAGTGTGAAAACATTGGACGAAATAAAAGATATATTGTAATTCTACTTTATAGAGCTATATTTACAGCTCTTTTCTTCTCAATGGCATGCTCATACATCTTGCACCGCCTCCACCACGAGGTAGTTCCGAGCCATCTATTGTAATTACACATTTCTTAGCTGCTTCCACATCGTATTTGTCGTTTATCACATCCCATGCTGGAATTACATCAAATCCATTATTGCTAAGTTCGTTAAGCGTTTGTACATTACGTGCATACGACATTACTTTGCCAGGAGCTATTGCCAAAAAATTGGCTCCACTATGCCACTGTTCTCTTTCTTGATCCCAATCATCGGCATTACCACCACACACAATTGGTTTTATATCCATGCCAAGAGGTTTTAGTGCCTCAAGCAGATTGTTTGGAGTAGATATTTTAGCCACTTCGCCATTCTCTATCTCTAGGTGTATTGTTTTGTAGGGTGTGTTGTCTAGTATCAATGGTTTGTATACCATAGCTGTATCTCTGTCTAGCATCGTAAACACCATATCGAGGTGAATAAATGATTCAGGAGAGTGGGGAAGCTGTTGCACAATAATATGTTTGCGCCCTTCTTTACCCCTACATAAATTGGCAATTAGTTGGTCTATTGCTTGGCTGTTTGTGCGGCTACCATTACCTATTAGTATAATGTCGTCTCTTACTACAAGCACATCGCCCCCTTCGATGCTTATCGTTGTTTTATCATCTGCCACAAACTGTGTAGAGTCTATAATAGTTGCATCAAAAAATTGTGGATTGCTAAATATAGCATTTATAATGATGCTCTCTCTAGCTCTCACTTTGTTTGCCATATTGCAAATAAGCAAATTGTTGCCTATCGTAACACTAGGGTCTCTGGTAAAATAAAAGTTGTAGAGCGGTAGGAGGGCATAAAAATCATCTTTCAGAAAATCTGTCAGTGTGTTTACCTTTGCTGGCAGTCCCTCTATCAATACACGAGTGAGCTCTTTTGGTGATAGTTGCATCAGAAAATCTAAATACCTCATAGCATTTTCTGTTGTGCAAATTTTTCTCAATAGTTGCTCCTTTTGATTCTCATCTTGTAGCAGTTTTGTTAGTAAGGTTCTCACCTCTAGCACTTGAGAGTGTTTGCTAAGCACTCCATAAAGCTGTTCATACTCTTTTTGAGCTATAGAGAGGTTTAGAATATCGCTATATAGTGCCCGCTGTGCATTCTTAGGAGTCATGTTTTCTACTTCTGCTCCTGGATAGTGAAGCAACACAGCTTCTAGCTTGCCTACTTCTGATTGTACGTTTAAAACGGTCTTTTGATTATTCATATAAAAAGCTAATATTAGATTTGTTGGCAACAAAAATACAAAAAAAGATGATGAGAGTATGAATAACTCTAAATTTTAATATTTAAATAGGTGGTTTCTTTTTGTTTTGAACTGTTTTAATCTCAATTTCTATAATTAAATTCTTAAATTTAAAGCTTCACCTATAGGACACACTAGTTGTCATATTGTCGTATCAAGCATTAGAGATTATTGCAATTTAGCAGAAATGCGTGGATGTGAATAGTGAGAGAGCTGTTTTATTTGATGTTCATATTGTGTTTACGACTTCATAAGTTTCAATTTGCAAATAAAAGACTCTTGTTTTTATAATTTACTCAGATATGTGGCTTTAAAAAGTTGGAAGTCAAATCTACCATGGTAGATTGGGCGTTTGTCTCTTGAAAATTGAATCTACCGTGGTATATTGAAAATTTATGCCTTGAAAATCGAATCTACTTCCGTAGAAATGCTTTGAAATTATAAAATGCTTTTTTTTAAAATCAAATATGCAGAGAAAATGTTGGTGAAGAAATAAAAAGCAGTCTACGATTGAAAAATCAACTGCTAAAAATAGAATACTATATTGACAATTGGAATTTTAAGGTAGAAACGGCTCAAATTTGGGTAACAAAACAAAAATAATGCTTTCCAAGCACATCTACCATGGTAGATGCAAGTTTCAACTCTTT
>DUVZ01000238.1 GCA_012840785.1 Bacteroidales bacterium | reverse complement strand
GCATCACTAGCTCTTTTAGCCATTTTCACAGCATCGCCCTCGTGATCTTCGGAGTCGGTTATCAGAATCATAGCTTTATCGACATCTGTATCGCTTGAAAATGAGTTGATGCCCAATTCAATAGCTTTGCTAATAACGGTGCCTTGCACAGGAACTAAAGTAGGATCAATAGAGTTTAAGAATAGTTTTGCCGATTGTGTGTCGGAGGTCAAAGGCATTTGCACATAAGCCTCGCCTGCAAAGACTATCAATCCAATCTTATCCTCTTTCCGCTCATCAATAATACGAGACAATAGTTGCTTTGCTCTACTTAATCTGTCTGGTTTTATATCACGTGCCAACATAGAGTTAGATACATCAATGGCTATAACCAATTCGATGCCTCTTGTTTCCACTTTTTCAACCTTGGTTCCAAACTGAGGTCCTGCAACTAACAAAACAGCCAATACCAACGCAGTAAATACAAACCAGAATTTTAAGTAAGAGCGCTTCAATGATAGCTCGGGCATCATTTGTTTCACCAATTCAAGTGTACCCATTTTAGATACATCTTTTCGTTTCTTTATATTCAAATAAATATATATCGCAAACACAAATGGTAGTGCAATAAATAGATACAAATATTCTGGATGTGCAAATCGAAACATATTTTAATTCTCTATATCCTTTAAAAGGATTATAATTTTACTCTTTCAAAACAGAAGTGCATATACTTCTAATCTTCTATTAAGGAATGCTTCTCAACCAAGTTCTTCGCAATATCAACTCTATAAATATAAGAGATAACACTAATAATGCAAAGGGTAGATACAACTCTTTCTTACGCGTTACATTTTGAACATTGATTAAATATTTCTCCATTTCATCAATCTCATCGTATATACTACTCAAGCCCTCATTGTCTTCTGCTCTAAAATATTGCCCACCTGTAATAGACGCAATTTCGGTTAAGGTTTTCTCATCAATATCTACCTCTACATTTTGTATTCTTATTCCAAACGGTGTTTGAACAGGTGTGGGTGCTACCCCTTGTGTGCCTACACCAATAGTGTAAACCCTTATTCCATAAGAGCGAGCCAAGTCGGCTGCAGTAAGTGGTGCAATTTGACCACGATTATTTGTGCCGTCTGTTAGAAGTATAACGACTTTAGATTGCGAGTTACTGTCTTTAAGCCTGTTTACAGAGTTTGCCAATCCTAATCCAATAGCTGTGCCATCTTCAACCATACCAAAATCTACTTCGTTAAGCAAATTCAAAAGCACTTTGTGATCTGTGGTGAGTGGACATTGTGTGAAACTCTCACCCGCAAATATCACCAAGCCTATCTTATCTCTCGATCTATCAGTAACAAATTCAGCCGCAACCTTTTTGGCTGCAACTAATCTATTGGGGGTTAAATCTTGTGCAAGCATAGAACCTGAAATATCTACTGCCAACACTATATCTATCCCTTCGGACTGTGTCTCCTGCCACTGATTGATCGATTGTGGACGCGCCAAAATAATAATAACCAATGCAATTGCAATTATCCTCAACGCAAAAGGCAAATGACGCAAATACACTCTTAATGTGCGTGGCATATCTTCGAAGGCATCTGTAGAAGGTAGTTTGAATGAAGCTTGCATGCGAGATAGCTTTACAATGTACCATGCAATTAGTGGTAAAAGCAGTAGTAACAAATATAAATATGTGGGGTTAGCAAATTCCATAATTAAACTTTTTCTTCAGATAATGATTCCTTTTCTTCTTCAATCTCTTCTAAAGAGTCATCCGGTAAGGGTTCTTCTTCTTTTGTTTGATTAATGAAGAAGTATGAATTCATCAAACTTAAATCATTTTCATCGGTAAATGGTGTGTGCTTGGCAAATTTCACTAAGTCGGCTATGGTGAGAATCTGCTCCAGGTTTTCATATGCTGAATCTTCCTCAACCTTAGCTTTTATTATTTCCAATATCTCTCCGGAAGTCATTTCTAATGAATTAATGCCAAACCTCTCATTTATATATCTTCGCAACACACCTGTTAGCTGTGTGTAAAACTCCTTGTACCGCTCTTGCTGCCATATTTTATCTGCTTTTATCTTATCGAGGCTCTCTAATGCCCTTACATGAGCAGGCAATACAGGGGGTGGTGTAAAGAAATATCCTTGTCTGTTTTTTCTAACTATTAAATAGATACCTGCTCCAATTACAGCAAGCAGCAATATAATTATTAGCGGTATCCACAATAGACTCAAAAGATCCTTCCACACAAATGGAGCTTTTTGAATAGGTTTTATATCACTTAGTTGGAGCTCTTTAAAATCGATAGAGTCTGTCTGTCCACTATTTATCTTCTCTAGATAAGCCAATGTAGAGTCGCTAAGTTCTGGAGCAATAACTTTCAACCCAAACCCATTAGATTTTATTGTGTCTATGCCATCCGAAACAGGTATAAACGGTATGTAGTATAAGGTAGAATCGAACGATGTAACCAAATACTTCATATTGATAGTCCTTACATTATCTGTAATAG
>DUVZ01000237.1 GCA_012840785.1 Bacteroidales bacterium | reverse complement strand
CCTTCTCCTTCTGCTCTGCCTTGCGGCGATTGTTGTGCATGCGGATAGTGATAGACCTGTTGTACGAAGTGTTTAGCTCGTTCAGTTCGCCAATCAGCGTCTCGTAATCCACTGTATCAGCAGCATCGGGGTCGGCATCACCATCATCCGACAGGCTAAGCAGGTATGCCACTTCGATGGCTTTGTGCAAGTTTTCGATTGATGTGGCAAGCCCACGAGTAAGCGCCTGCGTTTTAATGCTAGGGCGCTTTGCCAACAAACTAATGCGCTTCTCCACAGCCTCAACAAACTCTTTTAGCACAGCTTGAATAATCATCACATCCTCAAGCATGTCCAGCTCTGTAATTATCTCCTGCACCTCCTCGTTGTTTTCCACCACATCCATAAAACCCGCCACCTTTTGTGTCAACTCCTTATCGTTTTTAGCCCTGTCAAGGTATCGCAAGTGTTTGTTAATGGCATTGTCAAGCGGATGTAGATCCATATCAGGATTGTCTTTGCTCAACAGGCGCAACTTTAGTTTAAACGCACTAATGTTGAGTTTTAGTTTGCTTTTTCGCCTATAGATTTTAAATCTTTCCGAGTCTATTCCATAGTCCAAGCGCAAGATTTCGATGTAGCGTTTTTTTGCAAACAAGTCATTGTAGAGCAAATTAAACATCGATGTCTGGTGGTCGTGTTTTTGCACTATGCCTATCGTCATTTCAGCATAGTCTGCCATCTCCCTTTTAAGGAGTCGGCTTTGTGGAACTCTAATGATTTCTAGGTTCCCGTTGTTTGTAACATTCGTCATAATTAGTAGGTTTTTGTGTACCAAAAGGCAACTTTCCTTTTTTTGTTTTAGTGGTGGTTATTCCACTGCTCTTTGTGCAAAGCACACCTTTTTGGTACGGGTTTATATTTTATTATCCTCAAAGAGCTTGCATGCTCCATCTCCATGGCTGATAGAGCCTGCATTTTTCTTCTGTTTTTAAATTTTCATCATGTCAAAGAACGCTTTTGGTGGTACCCTTTTGCCACCAACATTTTTCTAACTGCATCTATCGCTGTAGATTGCCCAATAATTTTAAAGTGCATCTACCGCTGTAGACTACTTGCCAACGCCTTAATTTCTAAAACTACGTGGTAGATGGCTCATGAAAAGAGTTATCTCTTCACTTGCCATCTTTTTTAGCACACATAGCAACCCAAATTACTCTACATCTGCAAGTTGTCGTCTGTTTTGCTCCACCTATTTCAAATTTCGTTGTTATTGTCATTGCCACTCTTTCTAGTTTGTTGTCCGTTTCGCCTATAAAATCAATTATTGGCTCGTTTTCCTGATTTGCCTACTTAAAAATCACCCTCAAAATCTCTTCAAAGCACTTCTACCGTGGTAGATTTGGTTTTCATCACACAACTGCTCAATCTACCGTGGTAGAAGCGGTTTGAAAAATAGAGAGATGTTTTATTTCGATATTTAATTACGGTGCAAAGATATGAGTTAAAAAAAACGATTTCTGAATTTGATGATAGATGGGTGATAGATGGATGATAGATTGTTAATAATTAATCATCACTCCCACCTCATGTCCGGTTTGATGCAGGTTTGCATTCCATAGATACTTGTAGTGCAAGCCCACATTTTTGTATACCACACCTCCGCCCACCCCGGCAATGTTGAAGGTGTTGTACGAAATGGTTGAAAACAGCGCCCACTTCTGCTTTCTAAAAACCGTTTTCTCAATGGGCGTAAATGTGTACGGAATGGTGGTTAGTTTGTTGTACTGAATGGTGGGGCTTATCTCCAATTTTCCGTGCAAATTGTCAAACAAAGTAACGCTATACGCCCTTTCAGCAATATAATCACTGATTATTTTTGCTGTGTCTACTACCTCCGTCTTTGTATTGTCGATAAAGACGAATTTGTAGGGCAGTATTGGTTCGATAGGTTGTATCTCTTTCGTTGGGAGGGATACTTGCACACTACCCGATACTGGTTTTGCTTTGGTGTAGACTACCTCGCTGGTTTGCTTTGTGGAGGCTCTGCCTAGGAGAAAGAATGTGATTGCTGTTGCTGCAGCTAGTAGGATGGTTGATTTTTTCATTGATATTTTGTTTTTTTTGTGAAATAGCAATCAGCCGTCAGCCTGCTGCTATTTGGTGTTTGTTAGGTTGTTGTTAGTGATGCGTGTTTTTAACCGCAAAGAACACAGAGAAGGCGCAAAGGGCGCGAAGTTGTTAGTGGCGTGAAGCCAACTATAATATTTTTGATTTATGCACGTTCTTAGTTCTTCATTCTTAGTTCTTCATTTTAAAAGCCTTTCTCGCTTGTTTTTCGGCTCGTCGGACGATGTCACGTTTGTAGAGGAATTTTATCGGCACCACGTAACCCGCACCCCGCACCTCGTACCCCCGTAACCCGTAACCCGCACCCCTCACTCCTTACCCCTTACCCCTCACTCCTTACCTCTCATAAATTCAATACCTGCTTCCTATTCTCCTCTTCCGACCTATAGCTCACATGCACCCAACTATAATCCCCTTCATTAATCAATTGGTCGAAGCTCAAATTATCCCTTATTAGCTCAAAAAGAATTTTGTTTTTCTCCTTGCTATGCACCGTTATATCGGCAGCTTCGCCACGCATGTGTTGCGAATTGCGGGCACCACCCACTGCACGGTTTACAGCAAAAGACCTGAAGCCAGAATTGACGTAGATTGCAGCTCCATACAAATCTCTAGCGGGTTGCAACACCTTGCCGCAGAGCTTGATAAGGGCGGTGGTTTCTTGTCGGTTGGGTGTGTTGGTTATTCCTGTAGAGGTTCTAGTTAATTCTGCTAGAGTAAAGTTTTTTGTAATATTCATTGTTTTGTTGTTTTGTTAAAGAGCATTCAGCCGTCAGCTTTCACCTATCAGCTTGCTACTATTTGATGTTTGTGGGATATTGTTTTTT
>DUVZ01000236.1 GCA_012840785.1 Bacteroidales bacterium | reverse complement strand
CCTGTGGCTAGAAGACCACGTTGCATAAAGCCAATTACCTCGGTGTGCAGGCCTGTGAGGTAGAGGATTAAGAATACGAGGGCTATGATAAGGTATTCGATTAGGGTGCGTTTTGTGCTCTTTTTCCTTTTGGTTTTTTTGCTCATTGTTGTATGTGGTTGTTGTTTTTACAAATAGGTGTTGTGTTGTTGTTTGAAAATTGATATAGTATTAACACTTGTCTTTGGTTGTTTGTTTAAATCTGTGATTTTATGTGGGGATAATGTGAAAATGAATTCATCTGTATAAAAAAAAGAGAACAAAAGTGCTTACTAGTTGTGTTGTGGTAAAATATTACCTATTTTTGCTTTTAATAATTTACATAGTAGAAATATCGGAAAAATATTGAATGTAATTTTAAAAAAAATAGAAATAACCATGTCGAAACTAATACCTAATCTTCACTTGACGGAAGAGAAGAGAGAATTTATTAAATCTTGCAGAAAACTGGATGAGAATGTGTTTCTGGAGGGTCCGCCGTGGAGTGGTAAGTCGCTGTTTTGTTTGTACAATTTGAGGGAACTTGTGAAGGAGAATAATACCGACTCGCTGTTTTTGGTGTCGAACAATGCCATGTATGGATATATGAGCATAGCACTGAAGGAGCTAGAGATAAGCGAGAATGTGAGTATTGATTCGAAAAATAAGTTTTTTTGGAAAATTGCTAGTGATTATGGGATACGTGTGAACCTGGAGTTGAACTATTTTGAAAACTACGATAGTGTGCTATCGCAGCTATTGAACGAGGAGATTGAGCGGGAGTATGGTGTGGCGGTGGTGAGCGAGGTGCAAGATTATTTGCCCAAGGAGTGGGAGTTGATAAAACGAATGGCGAGGAAGGTGGTTAGTTATGGTGATTTTAAACAGGCTGTGTATAGTGGGAAGATTGAAAGGGAGGCTATAATTGCTGATTGTGTGCATAAGCGTTTGAATTATAGAGAGAACGATCCTGCTACTAATAAGCTAAGGGAGGTGAGGAAGTACTTTTTTGATAACAATGCTTGTGTGGCAATGAAGGATGAGAAGCGATTTACGCAATCGGGTGAGAGTAGTATATACACTATGGGGGTGGAGTATATTGGGGTGGATGCTAAGTATGAAAATGAGTTGATGGTGATTGCCGAAAAGATAAAGATGCTTGAGGGGCAGAAGAGTAGGGTGGCTATTATTTGTCCTGCCAATGATAGGTTTGATGAATTGTCGGCTATTTTGGAAAACCGAAATGTGGATCATATCTACTATGAGGTGAATAGCGATTTGAGGCACCACGATTTTACTTCTACAAGACCGCTTTTGATATCTGTTTTTAATGCTGAGGGGTTGCAGTTTGATAATGTTATTCTTTTTGGGTTTGATGAGTCGAACTATTCGATAGAGATGAAACGCGAGGAGAATAGGTTGAGAAATATGCTTTATGTGGGGATGACACGGGCACGAAAAACTACTTATATTATTAGAAACGAGGGGACGGTGAAGGAGTTGAAGGAGTTTGATCTGTAGTGGATAAAACGAAAAAAACATCCCAATCATATATTATAATCTATG
>DUVZ01000235.1 GCA_012840785.1 Bacteroidales bacterium | reverse complement strand
GTCCATGTTTCCTTGTGCAGCATTAAACAGAGCCGATGCTATACAGAAAGGCGCTTTCTTGTAATCACAAGTTTTCAAACATTTCCAAGGACATTTTATGGGCATTGTTTCACCTGCCTGTATTTTTTTAACAAAATTGTTAGAGATAACTCTGCCAGGAAGACCTACAGGGCTATCAATTAGTGTAATGTCCTTAACTGTAGCACGATATAGTTTTGCTTAAATTCATCCGAAACGTCACATTCGTGAGTTGTAACAAAACGAGTACCCATTTTCACAGCACTTGCCCCTGCTTCCATTATTTCGTACATATCACTGCCAGTATATATTCCACCAGCAGCAATCACAGGTATTTCTATGTTAAACTGCTCCTCAAAAGGTTTTATTGCAGCAACTGTCTCCTTTATTAACTGTTGAAGAGGTTTTTGATCTCCCAACAACTCTTCTTTTTTGAAGCCTACATGACCACCACATTTCGGACCCTCCACAACCACTGAGTCGGGCACACGATTGTACTTACTAGCCCAATACCTAAACATCACCTGTGCAGCACGAGCAGTAGATACCTTTGGCACAAACTTGGTTGTGCAGCCTTCTGGCATTTCTGGCTTTTTAAGGAAAAGTCCAGCACCTATAAACACCACATCCACATTTTCCTCTAGTGCGATTTGTAGCAAATCGTCAAAATCGGTAATTGCCATCATTATATTCACACCAATAATACCGTCAGATTTCTCACGTGCTTTTCTAATCTCTTTCGTTAATGCAATTTTATTTGATTGACGAAACTTTTTTCTGTAGTTGGGCTCTAGCATACCTATACCTACAGCAGATATAACTCCGATGCCTCCCTCATTGGCAACAGCAGATGCCAACCCCGAAAGCGACACGCATATTCCATTCCCCCTTGTATGATGGGTAGCTTTGGGGTTAAACCACCTATATTTAATGTTTTCATTTCTATCAAGTCTTTTACTTATAATTGAGATTAATATCAAAAAAAGTAATCTCTTGCTTTTATTTGTTGTATTATTATCGGTCGAATATACAACTAGCAGTTGTCTCTTATGGACATTATTATAATAAAAAACCCTTTTTATGGAGATAATTATAGAATATTGTTCAATTTAGCATTTGTTTGTCTGCAGTTTGCTGCCAATAGATTAACAACAGTAACATAGTGATTGTTTCATTGTTTGTCTAAATTAATAGAAGAAACTATTATAAATGAGATAGTTTAACAGTTATGCCAGTAATATACCCTCTTTTCAAACTCAATTATCATTCAATTATATTCAGTGAACTATTTTCTTTGTCGAAAAGAAGAATTTTGTTACATTTACCAATTCTATAAAGGAGGAGTGTATAATGAATGATGACGAAAAGATAGTTGTAAAAAAAATGATAACTTTGTATTGCAATGCAAAGCACAACACCAATGGTGTATTGTGTAAGAGTTGTAGTGAGTTAAACCAATATGCATTTCAGCGATTAGAGCGATGCCCCTTTGGAGAGAACAAGCCCACTTGTGGTAGCTGTTCGATACATTGCTATAAACCTGATATGAAGGCAGAAATAAAAAAAGTGATGCGTTTTGCTGGTCCTCGCATGTTATTTGTGAGCCCAATAGCCTCAGTGCGCCACTTTTATAAAGAGTTTAAACGAAAACGACTTCTTGCATAGTCAATAATACATCAATCTATTTTATTTTCCCAAATTCGCAATATTACAACCATGCCCATAATAAATAAAGATACTGTTTTATCAGAAATACTAGCCCAGCACCATATATTAATTCCTATCATAAACAGATTTGGTATTAAATTGGGGGTAGGGGATAAAACCATTGAAGATATTTGCGACGAGCAAGACTTAAATGTAGATTTTATATTGGTCATACTGAATGTTTATTTAGATGAAAACTATATTTCGGAGAAAAGGTTGGCACAGTTTGGTTTAGAGCCAATTGCCAATTACTTCAACGAAACCATACAAAACTATCTCCACTCACTAGTGCCCAACATCGAGAAGCATCTACATGCATTTATAGCACTAAGCGACGCTAACAATGAAGAGCTAAAAGCCCTACAAAAAGTATTCTATCAGTTCAAAGAAGAGTTGGTGCAACATCTCGAAAAAGGTTTGAAACACACAGGTCCATATCCCCACGAGTTGCTGCGAGACATCAAAAGTATTTTAATAAAACATGTGTCGGGCAATTTCAATCAAAACCTCTGCTATGCTGTAATATTTTCGGTGGGAAGTCTCGAAGACGACTTAATTATCCACAATCGATTAAGAGACAGTGTGTTAATACCAAAGCTCGACAAACTAAATAGCTCGGATATTGGTTCTTTGCAAAACACCATTGCTACCAGCAACCACAAGCCCGAAAAAAAGAAACTGCTCACCAAACGCGAAACAGAAATACTGAAACTAATAGTTAGCGGCAATTTAAACAAACAGATTGCCGATAAACTCAATATAAGTTTAAATACCGTATTAACACATCGCAAAAACATACTCTCCAAAACCGGCATAAAAACCGTTTCGGGGCTCACACTCTATTGTATATCCAATGGGCTGTTGTCGCCAGATTCAATAAAAATAAATTAGCCCAAAGCATACATTTTAATTCAGACCATCACTCATACTACATAATTCATGAAAAGTAGAACAATCACCTTTATCTCTGTTTTTGTAGGAATATTCCTATTTGGTGTTTCAATGGTAATGATTGGCTCTGTGCTACCACTTCTCAAAACCAGGCTTGGCCTCACAGATATCGTAGCTGGAGAGTTATTTTCTATTCTTCCATTAGGATTACTCATAGGCTCGGTCTATTTCGGACCCGTAAGCGATAAGTATGGCTACAGATGGGTGCTTGCCACAGCATCACTTTTCTTGGCTATCGGGTTTGTAGGTATAGGTCACTCTATGTCGCTATGGCTACTAAGGGTGTGCATCCTCTTTTTTGGCATTGGTGGTGGTGTTATCAATGGAGCTAGCAGTGCGCTGATATCTGATTTGAGTAGCGACGACAAAAAAATAGCCAACCTCAATCTGTTGGGCGTCTTTTTCGGCTTGGGAGCACTCTCCATGCCAATAGTATTGAGCATGTTTAGCGAGAGTTTCTATATAACTGTAATAAATATTGTAGCCCTAGTGTCGGTTCTAGTAATGCTGTTATTTCTATCTATTTCATACCCAATAGCAGTAGAGAAAGAGAAGATATCGCTCAAACTAATACATCGGTTTTTCAAAAACAAAGTCTTTTTAATTATCTGTTTCTTTCTCTTCTTCCAGTCTGCTTTCGAAGCAATAATGAACAATTGGTCGGTCTCATATTTCACAGAGCACCTACAGGTAAGTCAAAAGCAAGCCCTCACAGCCCTCTCTTTTCTAGTTTTGGGCATGACCACAATGCGTGCTTTCTCGGGAGGAGTATTCAGAAAACTATCCTCAAAGCATCTTTTATTAATGGCTTTTAGCTTCCTCTCAGTAGGTGCTTTTTGTTTGTATATACAACAACCCTGGTCGTATTATTTAAATATCTTCGGATTGTTTCTTATTGGTGCAGGCTTGTCGCCCGGTTTCCCAGTTATGTTGGGTGTGGTTGGCAATATGTACAAAGAGATATCGGGCACAGCCTTTAGCTTTGCTATGCTGGTAGCCCTCTCAGGCAATATGATTATCAACTATGCAGCAGGCACACTGATAGAAATATACGGAGAGCGCTCATTTATATATGTAATCATTGCTCAAATAGCTGCTATGATTGCACTCTATATTTTTATCAGAAAAGACAACAAATCCTTCAGCTAAAACGTTTTAATATTCACGAGAGCAAGAGTGTTTTTGTTTAAAAAGAAATCGATTAAACTATAATTCTATGATAGATATTTCAAAACTCACATGGGGAGAAGTAAAAGAAAACAAATATAGCGATGTGGTGGTGCTGCCCTGGGGAGCAATCGAACCCCACAACTACCACCTACCATATCTCACAGATGCCTATCTCTCGCACAGCATTTCAATAGCAAGTTCAGAGCTAGCCTACCAAAAGGCAGGCAAACTATGCATGGTGATGCCACCTATCTATCTTGGCTCGCAAAACCCTGGTCAATGGAATTTACCATTCTGCATACACACCAACTACGAAACACAAAAGGCAATCCTCACCGATATAGTCACTTCACTTCACATACAAGGATTTCGTAAGCTGCTTATTGTAAATGGCCACGGAGGCAACACCTTCAAGTCTATAATTCGCGATTTGGCTGTAAAGATGCCCCATTTTTTCATTCTTTCTGCAGATTGGTATGCAATAGTTCCTAAAGAAGATTATTTTGAAGCCACTATCGACGACCATGCAGGCGAGCAAGAAACCTCCGTTTTGATGCATTTCCATCCCGAATTGGTTAAACTAGAAACCGCAGGAGAGGGCACCTCAAACCCTTGGCATCTACAATCGCTAAACGATAAAACAGCATGGGCACCTCGCAATTGGCAAAAAACATCAGACGATACAGGAATAGGCAACCCTAAGAAATCTACTGCAGAGAAAGGTAAGCAATATGCCGAAGAGGTAACACAAAGAATAGCCAACCTGCTTATAGAACTTGCCGATATGCCCTAGAACAAAGAGCCACTTCGCAAGATAAAACATAGTTGGCAAGCGCATTATAATACTCTATTTTACCTCTTTGTTAAAAATAGTGATAGTTAAATTGTAAATATAGTGTAAAGTCAACAAATAGTTGTATATCAACAATTGCTGCAAAATGAGTGTACACATATGATTCAATTGAGCTTAGAGTAGATACTGTTTACTAGCTAGAGAATAACAAACTCTTCTAAAAGCTTTTTAAAACGAACATTTTATATTATTTTTGTAGACATGGTTTTGGAAATCAAAATAGTTTGTGAAACAGTTGATCTCCAATTTTTTTATGACCTAACTAAAACAGAAAAAAAGTACTAACCCAACAATAAATAATAATTAAATTATGAGTAAATCGAAAGAGAAACTTTTCACCGATTTTCCAGCGGTAACCACAGAAGAGTGGATGGAAAGAGTAACCGTCGACCTCAAAGGTGCTGATTTTGAAAGAAGATTGGTTTGGAAAACAAACGAAGGTTTTAATGTAAATCCTTTTTATCGTAGCGAAGACATTCAAGATTTTGAGTGGACCGACAATTTGCCAGGAGAGTTCCCATATGTGCGAGGCACAAAAACGGACAATAACTGGTATGTACGTCAAAACATCGATGTAACAGACTTTGCCCAAGCAAACAAAGAGGCATTGATGCTACTCGAAAAAAAAGGAGTAACTTCTTTAGGATTCGTGCTTTCGGGCGAAGATCTTACTGCCGAAAACATTGCAACACTATTAGATGGCATACATCCCAACATGGTGGAGCTCAACTTCAAAACCTGTATCAACTCCACACTAAAAGTTACTAAATTGGTAGTTGACTATATTACCAATCTAGGAGTTAATGTAATGGATTGCTACGGTTCTGTAGATTACGATCCATTCCGCAAAATTTTCAAACTAGGTGTAGATGTACCCAATTGGAAAGACGAGTTGGCAGAGATTGTAATGGCTTCTGCTCCTCTACCACGTTTCCGTGTAGCATCTGTTACAGGAATCGATTTCGTAAATGCAGGTGCATATCTTTTCCAAGAGTTAGGCTATAGCTTAGCATACGGAAATCAAATTCTAAGCGCCCTTATCGAAAAAGGTGTTGAACCTACAATGGCAGCAAAGAAAATAAAATTCGACTTCGGAGTAGGCACAAACTACTTTATGGAGATTGCAAAGTTTCGTGCAGCGCGTTGGTTGTGGGCAGAAATTGTAAATGCATACAAAATGCCATGTCCCAACGATTGCGATTTTAAAGCAGAAGATGGCACTTGCCGTTGTGCAGCTAAAATTAACATGCACGCTATCACATCTACCTTCAACGCAACAGTTTACGACGCTTATGTAAACCTATTGAGAACACAAACCGAAGCAATGTCTGCTACATTGGGTGGTGTCGATTCGTTGACAGTACTTCCATTCAATCATGCTTATCAAAAACCAACCGACTTTACTAATCGTCTCGCTGTTAATCAACAGTTGCTACTAAAAGAAGAGTCGCATTTTGATAAAGTAGCCGACCCTGGCGCAGGTTCTTATTATATCGAAAAACTAACAAGCTCATTGGGCGAAGAGGCATGGAAACTATTCCTCGAAATTGATAGCAAAGGCTTTTACAACTTGCTTAAAGCAGGAAAAGTTCAAGACGATATCAATACATCAGCCGAAGGACGTTGGTTTGCTGCAGCTCGCAGAAAAGAAATTCTTTTGGGAACAAATCAATTCCCAAGCTTTGGTGAAAAAGTAAACCACAAGTTCGAAGAAACCTACAGTCCTCTTAACGAGTGTGAGTGTGGAGATGACAAAGAAACTCCATTAAAACGATTAAACAGCAAACGTTTGGCTGAGCAATTCGAAGAGGTTCGTCTTACAACAGAACGTAGTGGCAAAACACCCAAAGTGTTTATGCTAACTATTGGCAACTTGGCAATGCGATTGGCACGTTCACAGTTCTCTAGCAACTTTATGGCGTCAGCAGGATATGAGATTATCGATAATTTAGGATTC
>DUVZ01000234.1 GCA_012840785.1 Bacteroidales bacterium | reverse complement strand
ATTATAACTGTTCTACCCGAAATGATTGAAGGGGCGCTCAACTGCTCGATACTTAAACGTGCACAAGACAAAGGCTTGGTTGAGTTTGGATTGCACAACCTGCGCGACTATGGTATAGGCAAACATCGCAGGGTAGACGATTATCCGTTTGGTGGTGAGGCTGGCATGGTGATGCAAATAGAACCTATTGATAATGCTATTGCATACTTGAAATCGCAACGAGATTATGATGAGGTTATATTTACATCCCCTGATGGCGAGAAATTTACACAAAGCACAGCAAACCAACTCTCTTTAATGAAAAACATCATTATTTTGTGTGGTCATTACAAAGGAATTGATTTTCGTATACGTGAGCATCTAATTACACGTGAAATATCGATTGGTGACTTTGTTTTAACTGGTGGTGAGTTGGCAGCAGCCATGATTGCCGATGCGGTAGTTCGTGTAATTCCTGGTGCAATTGGCGATGAGCAGTCTGCTTTGTCTGATTCATTTCAAGATAATCTACTTGCTCCTCCTGTTTATACTCGTCCGGCAGAATATAAAGGTTGGCAAGTACCTGATATTCTTCTTTCTGGTCACGAACGTAAAATAGATGAGTGGAGAATAGAACAAGCAATTAGTAGAACTAAAAAACTACGACCAGACTTATTAGAAGATAAGTAAGAAAACTGAGCTGTTCATTTTTTCACTGTTCACCATAAAGTTATAATTACAAGCCTTTTAGTTGCATTAAGATAGTGTAAGTGGGTATATAAATGTCCTTTTGGAATTCTTGATTTATTTAACACAATTAATTTTTTGAGAAGCTGTTATAAATGCCAATAATGTTTGGGATATGCCTCTTTTTCCTTTATATTTGTAAAGATAAAAATATCTAGCCACAAATTTAAAATACTATTTATGAACAAAGAATTTTATCCTGCGGAACCTTTCCGCATTAAAAGCGTTGAAACCGTTAAAATGATTTCACGTGAAGAACGCGAAGAAGTAATCAAAAAAGCTGGTTATAATACTTTTTTGATTGATTCAGAAGATGTATACATCGACCTTCTAACAGACAGTGGAACAAATGCCATGAGCGACAAGCAATGGGCAGGAATGATGATTGGTGATGAAGCTTATGCTGGAAGCAAAAACTTTAAACACCTTGAAGCTACTGTACAAGAGCTGTTTGGATTTAAATATATCGTTCCTACTCACCAAGGACGAGGTGCAGAGAACTTACTTTCTCAAATTGCTATCAAACCAGGTCAGTATGTTCCAGGAAACATGTATTTTACTACTACTCGCTTCCATCAAGAAAACAACGGTGGTATCTTTGTAGATATCATTAGAGAAGAGGCTCACGATGCGAATATAGATATTCCTTTCAAAGGAGATATTGATGTTGAAGTACTTGAAAATCTTATTAAAGAAAAAGGTGCAGAAAACATTGCTTATGTTTGTTTGGCAGTTACTGTAAACCTTGCAGGTGGACAGCCCGTATCTATGAAGAACATGCGTGAAGTGAGAGAGTTGACCAACAAGTATGGCATAAAAGTATTTTACGATGCTACTCGCTGTGTAGAAAACGCTTACTTTATTAAAGAGCAAGAAGAAGGCTTTGAAGACAAATCTATTAAAGACATTGTTTTAGAAATGTTTAGCTATTCAGACGGTTGCACCATGAGTGGTAAAAAAGACTGTATAGTAAACATTGGTGGTTTCTTATGTATGAATGACGAGGACCTCTTTAACGAAGCAAAAGAGTTGGTAGTTGTTTACGAAGGAATGCCATCATACGGAGGTATGGCAGGGCGTGACATGGAAGCAATGGCAATTGGTCTGAAAGAGGCAATGCAATTTGAATATATTGAGCACCGTGTGAAGCAAGTGCGCTACCTTGGTCAAAAACTGCTTGAAGCAGGTGTGCCTATTGTAGAGCCTGTAGGTGGTCATGCTGTATTTTTAGATGCACGCAGATTCTGCCCACATTTAAAACAAGAAGAGTTTCCAGCACAAAGCTTAGCTGCCAATCTTTACGTTGAATCGGGTGTGAGAAGTATGGAACGAGGAATTGTATCAGCTGGAAGAGATTTGAAAACTGGTAAAAACCATGCTCCAAAACTCGAAACTGTACGTCTAACTATTCCACGTCGTGCATATACTTATAGCCACATGGATTTAGTAGCTGATGCAGTAATTAAATTGTACAAGCACAAAGAAGATATTAAAGGACTTAAATTCGTTTACGAACCTAAACAATTGAGATTCTTTACTGCACGTTTCGAAGAGATTTAATTATATAAATCGTAAAACTAGATAGAAGGGTTGCACCAAACTAATAAGGTGCAGCTCTTTTTTATTTATTTATATATAGTAGTTAAAAATAGATTGTTGTCATACAGTGTTTTTACTTTTGGTTTCGAAAAAAAATGCTTTTCCTAACATTTTTACCGTGGTGAATCTGTTTTAGGTAGCAAAAAACATATCCTACGAGGTGTTTTAGGCAAACGGCTGTTGAAAATCAAATCTACCACGGTAGAAATGTTTGGGGACGACAAAATGAGCGCTGTTTTACTGAAAGCTAGAAAAAAAGGGAGATAATTGGATGGTTTTTTCTGCTGTTTTGGGATTAGATGAAGTAAATTGAGAAAAATTGGGTGTAAATAAAAATTTTAGATGCTGATTGCTGCCTGGAAAATAAAAAAGAGGCATAAATGCCCAATAAATTTCAGAGTTTTAAAAAAAAGTCTCTTTCCCAACACATCTACCATGGGGTTTGTAATTTTCGGCTGTTGAAAATCAAATCTACCGCGGTAGAAATGTTTTGGATTACAGAAAACATTCTCCCCGCAGTAGAAATCTTTATAAAAATGTTCGCTTTCCTCTTTCTCGATCTGAATAAAAAAACCACTATCTAGATGAGTGTGTAAATAATAATCAGACTTTACTAGCCACCTTCAAGATTGCATTTGTTAATTGGAATTGCAGCAAATAATAAATGGGACTACTACTTGTTTCATTAGTTTTTAGTATGTTTGTAATTAGGCTAATTTTAGAAAATGAAGGGGGTAAATTCTTGAGCAAATTCTAAATTGGTGCAATCTTATTTTTTAAAGGT
>DUVZ01000233.1 GCA_012840785.1 Bacteroidales bacterium | reverse complement strand
TCAATATCATCTAGCATTTCGTAGCCAAACGCAATATTGCTTGCTGCTTTTGCTTTGTCTATTGTTTTTTTGGTCGACAAGTAGAAATCGTTCCATTTTGCAATAGCCTCTTCCCATTTAGCTTGTTTTGCAAAAGCTTCAGCTTCGCGCATTGTTGATGAGCCAAGAGTGTAGTACCAGCGCTCTTGAGTAATCCAGTGTGGTGTAAGTACATAAGTCATTTTATCAGCCGCATATATTGCAAGTTCTTTAAGTGCATTCTCGGCATGAGGAATGACAAACTCGGCATAAGCCATTCCGTCGCTCGAAATATCGAAGCCTTCCCAGTAGAGACTGTCTATATATTGTACTGTTGGTATGAGTCCTTCTTGTGTAGGCATATAAACACGTAGTGTAGAGCTTATTTTACCTGTCATTTTAGAGTATGGATAACCTTGTTGAAGAAACAAATCTTCCCAATCACTTGCAATCAAAAGTTTGTCAAGTGAAACAACAGCATCTGCACCGCTTGCTTCTTTCAATTCCTGCATCTTTTCAGGAGCCAATGGGTCTTCTCTCCAATATTCGTTGTCGGTTCTCATTGGTTCGTTGTGTAGCATCACAATATCATAAAAACCCTCTTCGTTTAGAAATTGGGTAAGGGCTTCTGTATAGATAAGTGATAAGCTATCAGTTCTTACTGACACCTTTTCAGCTTGTTTTCTGCCGAGTTGCATTTTGGTATGACCTATATCAAAAGGTTGATTAGCAGTATTGTCTACCACTAATAGTTTTTCAACTTTGGTAGGGAGTGTAACTTGTGCAGGCTCTTGAGTTTGTATAGTAAGTGTTTGAATTCCAGCACAGCTAGTTAGTAAAAAAACTCCAGTTGCTAAGAGTAAAAGATGCTTGATATTTCTCATAAGAGTT
Source organism: Bacteroidales bacterium (assembly GCA_012840785.1). GTDB lineage: Bacteria > Bacteroidota > Bacteroidia > Bacteroidales > Dysgonomonadaceae > UBA2632. Next base: position 792 of record DUVZ01000233.1, on the reverse strand, counting down.
AATATTTGTTTCCTAAGTTATTGTTCAATCAAATAGTATTTGCATTGTTTTGTGTGCAAATTAATTCCTGGCTTTTTAAATCAAGGTGATAAAGGTTTTTTAATATTTACTTTCCTTTTATGACTATAAGACTGCACTAAAGTTGAAAGGTTTAATCGATTTCTTCTATAAGAACCTCTTAAATGCTTCATGAATTAAACAACAAACATAATTAAAATGTTTGCAAACAAAAATAGTTTGACTATTTTTGTTCGAATTATAAAGATATTTTAAACTATAAACTTATGCTTCAATCAAAAAAGAGTTTCAACATTATTGTGTTGGCTAAGCAGGTTCCCGATACACGCAATGTGGGAAAGGATGCAATGAAAGCCGATGGAACAGTAAACAGAGCTGCATTGCCGGCTATTTTCAATCCAGAAGATTTAAATGCATTAGAACAAGCACTGCAGATAAAGGACAGACATCCAGGCACGAAAGTTACTATACTAACCATGGGACCTGGTAGAGCTGCAGAGATTATCCGTGAAGGATTGTTTCGCGGTGCCGACAACGGAGTATTGCTTACCGATAGAGCTTTTGCAGGCGCCGACACATTGGCTACCTCTTATGCATTGTCGATGGCTATACGTAAAATAGGAGAGTTTGATATTATTATATCAGGACGTCAGGCTATTGATGGCGATACTGCTCAAGTGGGCCCACAAGTTGCAGAGAAGCTTGGCATACCTCAAATTACTTATACCGAAAACATTGAATCGATAGCAACAGATAAAATCAGAATTAAACGCC
>DUVZ01000232.1 GCA_012840785.1 Bacteroidales bacterium | reverse complement strand
TTTGTTGATTATCAGCAAACGGTTTTTTTATGTTATATATATATAATGATGATGAACTAATTACTCTTCAGCCTTCTCTTTTGCATCTTTGGCTTTGGTTACATTTATCACAATTTTCTCTTTCTCTTTGTCAAACTCCACTTCAATAGCGTCACCTTCGCTTACACTGGTAAGAATTATCATCTCAGCCATTTCGTCTTCAAGGTGTTTTTGGATAGCGCGTTTCAGTGGGCGTGCACCAAACTGTACATCGTATCCTTTTGTGGCAATAAACTCTTTAGCTTCGTCAGATATTTTGATTGTGAATCCGAGTTCATTTACACGATTGTAAAATCCTTCTAATTCTAAATCAATTATCTTATGAATCGACTCTTTGCTTAGTTGATCAAACATTACAAGGTCGTCAACTCTATTGAGAAACTCGGGAGCAAACGCTTTAGATAGTGCTTTTTTAATTACACCACGTGCATGCTCAACATCCGATAAGTCTGAACCCGTGCTAAAGCCAACACCTCTACCAAAGTCTTTCAATTGGCGAGTACCAATGTTTGATGTCATTATAAGGATTGTGTTTTTAAAATCAATCCTTCTACCCAAACTATCGGTTATATGCCCCTCGTCTAATACTTGTAGGAGGAGGTTGAAAACATCGGGGTGGGCTTTCTCAATTTCATCGAGCAGCACTACAGAGTATGGTTTGTGTCTCACTTTCTCTGTAAGCTGGCCACCTTCCTCATATCCTACATATCCGGGAGGCGCTCCAACTAAACGCGAAACGGTGAATTTTTCCATATACTCGCTCATATCCACTCTAATAAGATTGTCGCTAGAGTCGAATAAAAACTCTGCTAGTTTTTTAGCTAAGTGAGTTTTACCAACACCCGTTGGGCCTAAAAACATAAATGTTCCTATTGGCTTATTGGGGTCTTTAAGTCCTACACGGTTGCGTTGTATAGCCTTTACAATTTTTTCAACAGCATCGTCCTGACCAATTACTTGCGATCTAAGAACATCCTTCATCTGCATCAAACGCTGTCCTTCGGCTTGAGCAATGCGCTGTACGGGCACACCCGAAATCATAGCAACTACTTCGGCTACTTTTTGATCATCAACTATCTCGGGCTTCTCTTTTATCTCTTTTTGCCAGCGCACTTCTTCTGCTTCTAAAGCTAATAGTAGCTGACGCTGTTTGTCGCGATAACTAGCAGCCAACTCATATTTTTGAGCTTTTACAGCATCATTTTTAAGTTGTTCTACCTCTTCTAGCTCCTGCTCCATTGTTTCAATAACTTTTGGAATAGTAATATTAGAGATATGTACACGCGAACCAGCCTCATCAAGAGCATCAATTGCTTTGTCGGGGAAGTTTCTATCACTAACATATCGCTCGGTAAGAGAAACACACGCATCGAGAGCCTCGTCAGTATATTTCACATTGTGATGCTCTTCGTATCTATCTTTTATATTTTGCAGTATCTGTAGGGTCTCTTCAGAAGTTGTGGGGTCGACAATTATTTTTTGAAAACGACGTTCCAAAGCCCCATCCTTTTCAATGTTCTTTCGATATTCATCTAGTGTAGTTGCACCCACACACTGTATCTCACCCCTTGCCAAAGCAGGCTTAAGCATATTGGCAGCATCTAGCGAACCAGCAGCACCACCAGCACCAACAATGGTGTGAATTTCGTCAATAAATAGAATTATATTGGGATTTTTCGACAATTCATTTAATATTGCTCTCATGCGCTCTTCAAACTGTCCGCGATATTTTGTTCCAGCAACAATAGATGCCATATCTAGTGCTATAACACGCTTGTCGAATAGTATACGAGAAACTTTTTTCTGAATTATGCGCAATGCCAATCCTTCTACAATTGCCGACTTACCCACACCGGGTTCGCCAATAAGTACAGGGTTGTTCTTTTTTCTTCGACTAAGAATTTGAGACAAACGCTCTATCTCTTTTTCACGTCCAACTACTGGGTCAAGTCTGTTTTCGGAAGCAGCCTTAGTTATATCTGTTCCAAAATTATCTAGTACAGGTGTGTCAGATGTTGTTTTTGCAGTAGGCGACCCTCCAAGAGG
>DUVZ01000231.1 GCA_012840785.1 Bacteroidales bacterium | reverse complement strand
GATCAACTTTTTTGCAAAAGCTGAATATCAGTTGAACGATAAAGTTTCGCTTTTTGGAGACGTTCAATATCGTTACATCGACTACCGAATGACAGGAACTGACGATGATATGGCCGACCTTACCAGTAATCACTACTACAGTTTTATGAATCCAAAAGGAGGCGTTTTTTATAGACCCAACAACAATAGCGAATGGTATGCATCGATAGCTGTGGGACAGCGCGAACCATTGCGTGCCGACCTAAAAGATGCAGTGAAGTTTGGTGGAACAAAGGCGATATTGCCAGAAAGAATGATTGACTACGAACTGGGATATCGTTATACAAACAATCGGGGAATGAATCTTGCAGCTAACTTCTACTATATGGACTATAACAACCAAATGGTGCAAACTGGTAAGCTGAGCGACTCGGGATACAAAATTATGGAGAATGCAAAAGATAGCTATCGCACAGGTATAGAATTGGAAGCACAAGTTCCCCTTTCACCCAAATTTATAGTTGGTGCAAATGCTACCTTCAGCAAAAACATCATCAAAGACTACACTGCCTACTACGACCTATATTCTCCTGGATATGCAGAATACCTTGGACAGCAGGAAGAACACTTTGATGAAACTGATATATCTTTCTCACCCAATTTAGTTGGGATGGCTAGCCTAACCTATATGCCAATAAAAAACATGACACTAAACCTAATGGGTAAATATGTTGGTAAACAATATTACGACAATACTTCAAACGATGATAACTCGCTAGATGCTTACTTTGTGAGCAACTTTGTTGCAGGCTACACCTTCGATATGACAAGTGTTGGAAGCATCGACCTACAGTTGGTGATAAATAATATATTTGACAAAGAGTACATTGCCAACGCTTGGGTAGCTACCGACAAAGTAAATGATGGCACTGCTTATGTATACAAAGGTTTGTTTCCGCAAGCTACACGCAATTTTATGGGTCGCGTCACTCTTAGGTTTTAATATATCAAATGAATTTTCATATCTATAACAACCGCTTATAATCAAAAGGCATAATGGAAATATTGCAGTTTCTAATATCTGACAAAGGTCTTGAACTTATAGGGCTCATCATTGGCTTGCTATATCTTTTATTAGAGTATAAAGCTAATATATGGTTGTGGCCTGTGGGTGTAATTATGCCTATTGTTTATATAATTATCTTTTATCAAAATAAATTTTATGCAGATATGACATTCAATGTCTATTATCTGTTTGCAAGTATCTATGGTTGGTATATTTGGGCAAAATCGCTTGAAAAAACAGATCAAGGACTCATTTCTCATCTTCCCAAGAAGTATATTGTGGGGCTATCAGCCATTTTTGTGGCAATATTTGCAGCCATCGCATTTTTGCTTATCAATTTTACAGATAGCGAAGTGCCTTATGGTGATAGCTTCACCACCACATTAAGCATTCTTGCTATGTGGATGTTGGCACACAAATATATCGAGCAGTGGCTATTGTGGATTGTAGTAAATGCAGTAACAGCAGTATTGTATCATAACAAAGAGCTTAATATAACAGTAATCTTGTTTATTGTCAATTTCTTTGTTTCAATACTTGGCTATGTGAAATGGAAGAAAATGATGTTGGAACAGGAGCAACAACAAGCAGTATAAAATATTATTGAGGATTATCAAAAACAAGAGAGGGTGTCTATTAATTTAGACACCCTCTCTCTTATTATATTAACTATCCGATAAGTTATAGACCTAACTTAATTGTTAGTTTCTCCAACATATCTTTTGTCATTGTCTCCAAGTTATACTCAGGATTCCAACCCCACTGCTCTTTTGCAGCTGAATCGTCCAATGAATTTGGCCATGAGTCTGCAATGGCTTGTTTCACTTTATCCACATCGTAAGATAATTCAAACTCTGGAATATGCTTCTTAATTGATGCTGCAATCTCTTCAGGATCAAAACTCATAGCTGTAACATTAAATGCATTTCTATGAATCAACTTGTCTGGGTCGGCTTCCAACAGTTGAGTTATTGCATTAAGGGCATCAGGCATATACATCATGTCCATTTTTGTACCCTTAGCAATAAAACTTGCGTATTTTTTATTTTTCAATGCCTCGTAATATATCTCTACTGCATAATCAGTAGTTCCGCCACCTGGCAATGTTTCATAAGATATCAATCCTGGAAAACGAACACCTCTTGTGTCTACCCCATACTTAGTATAGTAGTAATCGCACAATAATTCACCAGCTACTTTTGTAACCCCATACATAGTATTTGGTCTTTGAATGGTGTCTTGTGGTGTATTATCGGGAGGAGTTGAAGGACCAAACGCAGCAATAGAACTTGGTGTAAATACAGAACAGTTTTCTTGTCTTCCTACTTCAAGGATGTTGTACAAGCCATTCATGTTTACATCCCATGCTCTATCTGGATACTTTTCGCCAACAGCTGAAAGTACAGCTGCAAGATTGATAATAGTATCAACCTTATTTTTCTTAACTACTTCATGCAATTTTTTACCATCAGTAATATCTACCACCTCAAAAGGTCCAGATTCGATTACTTTCTCTAGTCCTGCTTTAGCACTTCTGCTACTAGCAATTACATTATCAACACCATATACCTCTCTCAATCCCATGGTAAGTTCAGAACCAATTTGGCCCAAAGCACCAGCAACTAATATTTTTCTCATTTGTTGTTTGTTGTTATTATTGTATTAAAGATAGGTGTAAAAATACACCTATCTCTTCTTTTAATGTTTTAGACAATAAACACTCACGGTGTTTTTTATTAGATTACGTTTAGTTTTTTACCAACTTTGATAAATGCTTCAATTGCTTTATCTAGGTGCTCGCGTTCGTGTGCTGCAGATAGCTGCACTCTAATTCTAGCTTCACCTTGTGGAACAACTGGGTAATAGAAACCAATTACATAGATACCTTCTTCCAACAGTTCTGCAGCAAAGTCTTGCGATAGTTTTGCATCATATAGCATCACCGCACAAATGGCAGACTGTGTAGGTTTGATATCAAATTTAGCTTCTTTCATTTTTGCAACAAAGTAGTCAACATTTTCATGCAATTTGTCTTGCAAAGTATTGTCTTCTTGCAACATTTTGAATGCCTCTACACCAGAAGCTGCTACTAATGGAGGTATTGAGTTTGAGAATAAGTATGGACGTGAGCGTTGGCGCAACATCTCTATAATCTCTTTCTTACCAGTAGTAAATCCACCAATAGCACCACCAAATGCTTTACCAAGCGTTCCTGTAATCATATCGGCTTTTCCTAAGCAGTTGTACTCTTCAGTTACACCACGACCAGTTTTACCAACTACACCAGCTGAGTGACTCTCATCAATCATCACCATAGCGTCGTATTTCTTTGCCAATGCAAATATCTCATCCATAGGAGCAGCATTACCATCCATAGAGAAAACACCATCGGTAACAATCAATTTGAAACGTTGTGTTTGCGCTTCTTTCAATTTCTCCTCTAGGTCTTTCATGTCTGCATTAGCATAACGGAAGCGTTTTGCTTTACACAAACGCACACCATCAATAATAGATGCGTGGTTTAAAGAGTCTGATATAATTGCATCATCAGCAGTAAGCAGAGGCTCAAAAGCTCCACCATTTGCATCAAAGCAAGAGGCATAAAGAATAGTATCTTCAGTACCAAAAAACTCGCTAATTGTGTGCTCTAGCTCTTTGTGAAGATCCTGTGTTCCACAAATAAAACGTACCGACGACATTCCGTAGCCACGCTCGTCTAATGCTTTTTTTGCAGCTGCAATTAATCTCGGATGGTTTGATAATCCAAGGTAGTTGTTGGCACAAAAGTTAAGAACCTCTTGTCCCGATTTTACTTTAATTTCTGCCATTTGTGGCGAAACTATAATTCTTTCATCTTTAAAAAGTCCTGCATCTTTAATTGAACTTAGTTCTTCTTGCAGGTGTTTTTGCATTTTTTTGTACATAGTATTTGTTTTTATTTATTAATAAATTGCTAAACCTTTATTCTATTCTCTCCAACTTTTTTATCTATTGTGGTGAAGAAAAGCTTTCTTATACTTCACTTACAATATTTTGAGCAACTCGGCTTGTCTTATCACTAGTATGTATGTTTTGCAGAACTACCTTTAGAGCTTTGCTATAGGTTGTTTGTGCTCTTTTAAGCTGAACGACAACTGCAGATAATAAGCCCCACAAAGGTAATAAACAGTGTATATTTCTGCTATTTCAAGCTCTTTAAAGTGTGACCCATTTTATTTTTCTTTGTCTCCATATAAAACTTATTAAACTCATTGGGTTTCACTTCAAGAGGCACGTTTTCTGTCACCTCTAGTCCGTAAGACTCCAATCCAATACGTTTAACAGGATTATTGGTAAGCAAGCGCATTTTAGTTACATTTAAGTCTCTCAATATTTGTGCTCCTACACCATAGTCGCGTTCGTCGGCTTGATATCCCAAATGCAAGTTAGCATCAACAGTATCGTAGCCCTCTTCTTGCAACTTGTAGGCAGCCACCTTAGCCATCAAGCCAATGCCACGACCCTCTTGATTGAGATAAACAACCACACCCTTGCCCTCTTTTTCAATCAAGCGCATAGCTTCATGTAGTTGTTCGCCACACTCGCATCGTCTCGAACCAAACACATCGCCTGTCAAACACGACGAATGCATCCTTATCAATACCGATTCATCTTCTGTCCACTCGCCTTTAATAAGAGCTACGTGCTCCTCGCCGGTAGATGTTTGAAGGAAAGGTATCAAATGAAAATCGCCATATTCTGTTGGAAGTCTTACCTCTTCGCCTCGCTCTATAAGCGATTCTTTTTCTAACAGGTATTTTATAAGATCGGCAACCGATACAATTTTCAAGTCAAACTCTTTTGCCATCTCTATTAGTTCTGGCAATCGAGCCATTGAGCCATCCTCTTTCTTTATCTCAACCAATGCACCTGCTGGATAGAGTCCTGCCAAACGTGCAAAATCAATAGCAGCCTCGGTATGGCCCGCTCTTCTTAACACACCTCTTGAACGTGCTCGTAGAGGGAAAATATGACCGGGGCGACCAAAATCTTCTGGTTTTGTCTCTTCGCGGGTTAATGCTAATATAGTTTGTGCTCTATCGTAAGCCGATATACCTGTTGTGCAACCATGTGTAAGCAAATCAATTGACACGGTAAACGGTGTAGCATGTACAGCTGTATTGTTGGCTACCATTAAAGGTAGGTCTAGCTCCTCGGCACGTTCATAAGTAATTGGTGCACACACAAGACCACGACCATGTGTCTCCATAAAATTTATTTTTTCTGGAGTAATGCACTCAGCTGCAATAATAAAATCGCCTTCATTTTCACGATCCTCATCGTCTACTACGATAATAAAGTTACCTTTTCTAATCTCTTCAATAGCTTCTTCAATCGTATCTAACTTAGTCTTTTGCATAATAGGTAGTGTAACAAATTTTCGGATTGTAAACAAGTTGTTTGTTTATAATCTTTCAGTTATTAATTGTAATTCTTTATTTAGTTTTTTAATTCTTCGTAAATCCTTGTTTAGTTGTCTTTCAAATAGCAACGAAATTAGTCGCATAGCCAATCCTGCAGGCACAATATAAGCAATAGTTTTTGCACCTGCCGAACCTGCTTTAAATGGTCGCAGATTGTTAATCATTACTGGATACTCTTCTGCTTTATCTAGCACGCTGCTATTTATAGAGTTGCTCAATGAGCTTAGTATTGACTCTAATTTGTTTTTCACAACAGCAAACTGCTCATCCTGCCCCTCATCAAACCAATATGTTTTGTAGTTCATCGATTTGTAGTTGTTTAGATAAGTATCTATATTATTGTTCAGCTCTTCTAGCTTTACGGTTATTTCGCTATAAACAGGTGGTGATATAACCACCTCTTTCATTGGGTAGTGGCGACTTTCGCGTATAAAAAACAGTTTCTTTATAAAGCTTAGATAAGCATCAGCATTCAATATTACCGAATCGTTCATAGCTTTATAGGTGAGAAAAGCTCCTAGCGGCAATAGTATAAATGAACTAAACCACATACCCACCCAGTGTATCCATACACCATCGCGCGTCATTTTATAACCCACATTATCTAATATATAGTAGATAATGAAGAGAATAACCGATACTACAATAGGCATGCCCATACCTCCCTTTCGGATAATAGAGCCTAATGGTGCACCAATAAAAAAGAATATAAGACAGGCAAACGACACCGTAAACTTGCGATGCCACTCTACCCAATGTCTGTTTATAGTACGCTGAGTGTTAACTTTAGACATCGATCTAAACAAAAACTCATTATTATTGCTTTCTGCTTTTGTAATAGCACCTTTTAATATAGATGATTGTTTACTGTATGCCTCTTGTGTCATTATAGAGTCAATAGAAGCAACATTGGTAGTAGGCACTAATTGAATAACAGAGTCTATGTCGACATTATAGCTGTTTCTAAACGAAAGGTGCGACCTTGTTTTCATTTGCCTTCTATCCACAACATTCAAGCTGTCCATTTTAAGCGACATAGAGTCGATAGAGAATTTCAGTTCTGTAGAGTTTTTAGACACATAACTAGCTCCAGCGCTCTCTTCCAACTCACTTCCCTCCATTCTATTGAAGTTGGCATCAAATGGAATCAACATCTGTTTACTCTTAAAATTCTCCCTACTATAGGGCACAAATTCTGTTGATCTGCTACCTGATGCAATGTTTTCGTCCTGAAAGTTTTGAAACTGTTGCCCCTTAAACATAGTAAAAACCAACGACAGTTTGTCTTCCGAGAGCTTCATCGATGCAGAATCGCACACAATTACTGCCATATTGGTAAAGCCCTTCGATACGTCGTATATCATTACATCATACAACATACCTGTTTTTCGGTTCTTATTTTCTACAAATATATTATAGTTGTCGATGCCTTTATAGAAAACACCTTCAGGTATATCCAACTCGGGAGATTTTTGACGTATAGAGATGAGTAATGAATAGAACTTTACCTGTATTCTAGGCATAGCATAGTTTTGGTAAAAAAATGCTCCAACGCTGATGAATGCAATAAGAACAATAAGGGGTTTCATGGTTTTAAGTAGCGGAACACCAGCCGATTTAATTGCCAACAGCTCGAATCGTTCGCCCAAATTGCCAAACACCATAATAGATGCAAGCAATATAGCAAGGGGTAAAGCTAGGGGTACTAATTGTAGAGCAGCATACATAAACATCTCTAGCAATACATCCGTATCCAAGCCTTTTCCAACCATGTCTTCTACATATTTCCAAAGAAATTGCATTACTACCAAAAATAGGCAGATAACGAAAGTCATCAGAAACAGTGGTAGGAAAGACTCGAGCATAAAGCTGTATAGTCTTTTTAATCGGAATTTATTTTTCATCAACACCTTACAAACTTCAATTGGATTAGTATTGCAAAGATAATAAAATCGTTTGTTCTAAAACGATTTAAGTTATACAATTCACAGAAAAAGGATTGTCAATTTGATTGTGCCACTTAAAGGTGTTGAAAAAGCCACTCTTTAAAAGGAGCGATAGTGCACCGCACAGCAGTATTACTTGTAAAAAAATAAAAGGTTGTGATGGGATACTAATAATGGGCTATAAAAGAGTAAGACAAAAAAAGATCAACAAAGAAGATTCTACTCCTTTGCCAAGCTTATATAAAAATATTTTATAGGAGGAAGATTAAATCCCCAGTTTTCTTTTCAACAAACCTATTTGTGTTTCCCACAGAAATATGGCATCATCTTTCTCGTCGGGTGTGGCAAAGGCTATCACCTCAAGAGCTATTTCGTTGCTCAGCTCCATTGTGTGTATCTTAAACTCGAAATAGGTGTCTACCCTATCTTCAGCCAGCCAATTGTATCTCACTTGAGATATTGGTCTATTTATTGTTTGCTCTACCTCTTGAAAGGTATCTTCCCAAACAAATTTATAAAACTTACCGTCTTTTATCTTCACTTTATCTGCAAACCACTCCTCCATCATTGTAGAATCTGTGAGCATGCGCCAAAGGCTTTGTTGAGATGCATTTCCCAATACAAACTCAATACTATATTTCTCTTTATTCATATATATAGAATTCCTTTAATTTTCTTGTTTGCCCAAGATACAATTATTTTTATAAATTAACGTGAAAGTAATGAATAATTTATAGATATGATGTAGAAATTTAAAACCTTGTGGTAAACTTCAGCTATTTCAACACAATGAGTGTGGAGTTAAAAAGGTAATGTTTTCCTATCTTGCAAGGTGTTTTAGCTGACATGTACATTAACCTCACGGCTACACAAGTTTCAATTTGTAAATAACAACTCATTAATTTTTATAATTCACTCGTAGATAGGGTATAATAAAGTAAGAAATCAAATCTACCGCCGTAGATTGGGCGTTTGAGTCTTGAAAATGGAATCTACCATGGTAGATTGAAAATTTATGCATTGAAAATTGAATCTACTACTGTAGAAATGCTTTTAAACAATAAAATGTTGATTTCTCGAAAACAAATATGAGAGAAAAAAGTGACGTAGAAATAAAAAGCAGTCAAAGATTGAAAAAACAACTGATAAAAAAGGAAATTTGTATCTAAAATTAAAATTTTGAGGCTTGAATAGCGCAAATTGGGGCAACAAAGCAAAAATAATGTTTTTCAAAACACATCTACCATGGTAGATGCAAGTTTCAACTGTTTTGGGCATTTTGTATGCCATCGAAGTGCTTTGAAAAAGATGTATCAATAAACTAGCAAATATATGCTCCACAAATTGAACAATTATTCCAATTAGAAGCTATATTGTTATAGTATAGATACAAAAAAAGTAAGATACAGTGCATCTTACTTTTTTTGGTGGGCAGTGATGGATTCGAACCACCGTAGGCGATAGCCAGCTGAGTTACAGTCAGCTCCATTTGTCCACTCTGGTAACTGCCCTTAGAATACTTTTGAGCCTCTTGTCGGATTCAAACCAACGACCTACTCATTACAAGTGAGTTGCTCTATCACTGAGCTAAAGAGGCAAATTTCCTTTTCAGTTTTTCGATCATCGATATCGTATATCGATGAAACGGCTGCAAAGATAGATATTTTTTTCAATAAACAAAAAAAAGTGTCAAAGAAAATCATTTCTTCGACACTTTTAATATCATTTTGCCCAATCTGCTATACTTAACAGATAGTTTTGGCAAGGATAAATGGCAGTTATACTCTACAAAGGATGATACTCTACAAAAGCTTCGATAGCCTCATAAGATGCCAAGCCTAGCTTTTCGTATAGTTGAGCAGTAGCTCTGTTTCTATCTTCCGAACGTTGCCAAAATAGTCTCTCGTCAGAACCCAAGAATGGAGCATTTTCCATTTGCGATTGATGTTTTAGAATTGAGTTGCGTTTCTGACGTAGTTCTTCGGGTGAAAGTGGCACTGCCATTTCTATATGGTCAATTTCCCACTCCATCCAAGCTCCTCTATACATCCATATACGGCAATCTTCCATCCAATCATCTTCTTTCATTAAATCTACAGCTGCAAATATTGCGTCTAAACACACCTTATGTGTCCCGTGTGGATCTGCCAAATCTCCTGCCACAAACATTTGATGTGGTTTAATAGTTTCGATGAAATCTTTTACAATATACACATCTTTTTCCGATATTGGATTTTTCTGCACCCTACCAGTTTCATAAAATGGTAGATCAAGGAAATGAACATTTTCGTCGGGTATACCCACATAACGAGTTGCAGTGCGTGCCTCCTCTCTACGAATACCACCTTTGATGAAAAGAATCTCTTCTGGGTCTATATCATCTTTGGTTTTCTCGTGCATCAAGTAATGCAAAAGATTGTTGTATTTATCTCTAAACTCCGTGTTGTTTGGATCGAACTTCTTACGAAGGTTTTTTACAAACGACATATAGCGAATAACATCTTCATCGCCTACTGCAATATTTCCTGATGTTTGATAAGCAACATGCACCTCGTGACCTTGATTTACCAATCGCTGAAAAGTTCCACCCATCGAGATAACATCGTCGTCGGGATGAGGACTAAATATAATTACCTTTTTTGGATAAGGATTTGCACGCTCTGGTCTGTTCGAGTCATCAGCATCTGGTTTCCCACCTGGCCATCCGGTAATGGTGTGTTGCAAATCATTGAATATTTTGATATTCACATTGTATGCCGACCCATAAAGGGCAAGCAGCTCGTTAAGCCCGTTATCATTGTAATCTTTGTCGGTCAACTTAAGAATGGGCTTGTTTACTATATCGCAAAGCCAAACAATGGCACGACGGATAAGTTGATTTGTCCAATCGCAACTTGTAACCAACCACGGGTAACTAATTCTTGTGAGCTGATCGGCTGCTGAAATATCTACTATCACCTTTACATTAGGATGCAATTGTAACAAAGAGGCTGGAATGGCATCAGTTACAACTCCTTCAACCATTGTCTTCACACTTTCTGCTTTACTTTCACCCCAAGCAATTAGGGTTATCTTTTCAGCCTCAAGCATATCAGCCATCCCCATAGTGATAGCGCTTAAAGGAACATTTTCGATAGACCCGAAAATAAGCCTTGCATCATCGATAGAGTCACTATCTAATACCACTAAACGTGTTTGTGAGTATATATTACTTCCAGGCATATTGAAACCAATATTACCTTCGTTGCCAAGACCCAGCAATAGATAGTCTAACCCACCAAATTTCTCCAAATCTGCGCTAAATCTTTCACAAGATTGCAAAATTCCATCTTTCTCAACTGTTACATCTGGCGAGTAGATATTCTCTGGCTTAATATCGATATGATTTAAAAAAGCCTCTTTAATAGAGTTAAGATTACTATGTGTATCATCAACATAAGGATAATATTCATAAGTGTTAAAAACAACTAGGTTCTCAAAACTTACATTATCTTCTTTGTGCATGCGTACCAACTCTTCATAAACAGACAGGGGCGACATTCCACCAGGCAAGCCCAAAACAAAAGACTTGTTTTTTTTCTGATGCTCTTGCATACCCTCTACTATCTCTCTTGCAGCTTTCGAAGAACCTTTTTTTATACTCTGATAAATACGTGTTTTTATCTTCTCATAACGGGTTAATGCCGAATCTTCGAAGGCGTTTGCTGGACGATAAAGATTGAGAGGAATGCGCTCTAAAGTAATTTGCGAACTTAAATCTAATCTCATATAAATATAATATATTTTAATTTGTTATTTAAAGTGGTTATGCCATCTAATTAATAGTCAACCATTATTACCATTATAGTTAATAGTAACGATGATATGAAACATTTTTAATCATATCACCCACAAAGATAAACAATTTAATTAAATAACACTCCAATTACTATCAATTAGATTTAACTTCTTGGGCTGCTATTTTTGCATCTTGTTTGCGCGTCACTATAGAGTAAATAATAAGGGCAACAGCCGAAATGGCACCAATTGCAGCAAAGTAATACCAAATATGGTGTGCATTGGCAGTAGCAGCTGAATATGACACTTTGTCTAACACACCATTAGCATCGGTAAAGAGACGTGGATGTGGCAAATATTTTTCTAATAAAAAGCCCGACACTCCAAATGCAAACAAGAATGAGAAGAAAGAGTGTAGATGACTAAACCCTAAATAAAGACCCTCTTCCCCCTCGGGTGCTTGCAAAGAGAAATACTCGAGGTAGCGTGGCGATATAAAACACTCGGCAATTGCCTGCATAGCAATACCAGTAATCATCAACAATGATACAGGATGCATGCCTAAAATAGCAACTTCTGGATTAAACATATTGCCCAAAGACATCACTACAGCAGATAGTGGAATAATAAACATACCTACCATCATAGAGTTGAGTGCAGTTTTTTTCTGCATAAGAGAGGTAATAAGATTAACGAATACCAAAACCACCAAAGGATTCACATTGGCATACCATCCTGGTGATGCTCCTTCGCCAATCAAGCGAATAACATACTTGGGCATAGTAGCATACATTTGGCTCTGTATCATCCAAAAACCACTAATAATAAGCATTAGCAACATTAAACGAACGTTTGTTGCTACTTTTAGTAATCCACGTCCAAGTTCACCAAAACTTTTTCCCTCACCTTCTGTTTTGGCTGTGCGATAGAAAAAGATAACTAGAATCAACGCCAAAAAAGTCATTGATGCAGCAAAATAGTTAAGATAAACCAATCCTTGATTACCCATGCTTTGACGCAGTGGATCTACCACTGTTTTACCTGTAAATGCACCAATGTTTACCATCATATAAAAAATGGCATATCCTTTGGCTCTATTTTCTGAAGTTGTTTCACGAGCAATTGTACCCGATATAACGGCTTTAATAAATGCTCCACCTATCACAACAAACACCAATACAGGAGCTATAGACCATTGCAACCAGCTCTCGGTGAGCCCTGTAAAGTTTGTAGTCATTCCATATTTAACTAGCCCTGCGCTTTCAAGCAAAGTAGGCAAAACACCCAATCCGGCATAACCAATAGTGAGCAGAGTAAAAGCTAAAATAATGGATGCTCTAAATCCAATTCGGTCTGCATAAGCGCCAGCAAATGTGGGCAATAGATAAAGTGATGCCGAAAACACTCCGGCTACTAACCCTGCTTGCACGTCTGAAAACCCCCAAACGTCAGACAAGTAGAGGGTGATTACAATAAAGACAGCGTAATAGGCTAAGCGTTCTAATAGCTCAACAATATTGGCTGTCCAAAAGGCTCTCGAATACTTCATTATTGAAGTATTTAACTTCTTGATCATTGCTAAAAGTTTAAATAGTTTTATTACGTAATTTCAATTTGTGAGCAAAGATAACAAAATATCTCACCCTAGTTTATCAATTTTAAGGGATTAATTTAATTACTGAAGAGTTTGCTAATTATTGGCTATTATTATACACTAGTCAAACTCTACAACCGTAATACCCGATCCACCAAACTGTACATGCTCATCACGATAATTGCTTACACCATTCACAGTGTGCAGGTATTCACGCACTACTTGACGAAGCACCCCAGTTCCAGTGCCATGCAATATACGAACACGCCCTATCCCTACTTGGATAGCATCGTCGATAAAGTACATTACTGCTTGCAAAGCCTCATCTACACGCATACCACGCAAATCGATTTCTGGTTTAAAATCGAGTTTCTTTCTATACATTATATCCGACGAGGATTGACTGTTAAGTCCTCTATTGGTATCTTCTTTTTTAATTTGATTTTTACTTACACGCTCTAGTTTAGCTATATCGATAGTTGTTTTAATGGCACCAAATGCAACTGTTGCCTTCTTGCCATTTACCTCTAATATTTCGCCAGCAGACCTCTGGCCAGTCATGCGAACAGTATCCCCTACTTCAAGTGTGCTTTTCTTTAGAGCAGATTGTGCTCTTTTTTTAACACGTCTTTTTGTTTGTTTAGGTTCTCTCTCCTCTTTTTGTGCCACCTTAGTTTTAAACTCGCTCAACGATTCGCGTGCCTGCATGGTTCGTTCTTTATCAGCTTGCGATTCACGTATCTCTCTAATTGTATTTTCAATTCGAGCGTTACTATTAGCAAGGAGTTGCTCAGCCTCTTCTTTGGCTTTCGATAAAATTTCTCTCTTTTGTTTATTCACCTCTTCTAGGTTGGCTTCGTAGGCCGACGTAATTTCACCCAGTCGTTTACGCTCACGCCTTATTTCATCACGTTTTCGCGACCAATAACGCTTGTCTCGTGAGATATCCTGTAGATATTTATCCATATTTATATAGTCGCCACCCACCTTTTCCGATGCATGAGCAATCACCTCTTCGGGCAAACCAATCTTGCGAGCAATTTCAACTGCAAATGAGCTGCCAGGGTTGCCTATAGAAAGGGTAAAGAGGGGTTGCATCAAATGTCGATCGTATAGCATTGCACCATTTATAACTCCTTCGTTTTCGTTAGCAAAATGTTTTAAATTTTGATAGTGGGTAGTAATCACTCCATATGACCCTTGATCATTGTATCGTTCTAGCAACGCTTCGGCTATAGCTGCTCCTATTTCTGGCTCTGTTCCGCTACCAAACTCATCTATTAAAAGAAGAGATTTGTTGTTGCAGTTTTTTACAAAAAACTTCATATTTATCAAGTGAGAGCTGTAGGTCGAAAGATCATTCTCTATTGATTGCTCATCGCCAATATCTATGAAAATATCGTCAAACACACCCACATTAGAGTTCTCCTTTAATGGAATCATCAAACCACACTGTACCATATATTGCAACAATCCTACAGTCTTTAAACACACAGACTTACCACCTGCATTTGGACCCGATATAATCAAAATTCTATTTTCGCCCTCTAAAGTAATATCTAGAGGCACCACTTTTCTATTTTGTCTAGTGAGTGTCAAATACAACAACGGATGATAGGCATGCACCCAATCTATTCTCTGTATATTTTCAATTGATGGTTTGATGGCATTGATGCTTAAACCAAACTTTGCTTTGGCACGAATGAAATCTATTTGAGCGAGAAACTCGTACGACTTCAACAAATCGGGTAAAAAAGGACGCAAGTAGTCGCTAAAAGCTGTAAGTATTTTTATTATCTCTCTACGCTCGTCACCCTCTAGTTCCCTCACTCTATTGTTGGCTTCAACCACTTCGGCAGGTTCTATAAAAACTGTTTTACCCGATGCCGACTCATCATGCACAATACCCCTTATCCTTCTTTTGTATGCAGGCTCAACAGGTATTACCAATCGACCATCGCGCATACTAGGCGACACATCTTTATCTACATAACCATCGGCTTGCGCTTTTCGCAAAATGGTGTTCATGCTTCTAGATATACTATTGTATGCACTTGCCAACTGTCGACGTATATCAGCCAGTGTGGGCGAGGCATTGTTTTTTATCTCACCATTAGCATCTATTATAGTGTCGATGCGCTTGGTTACCTCTGGATATAGCACCACATTATTGGTAAGCGATAGCAGGTAAGGGTATATAGGTTTTGAATCATCATCTTTTTTGAGAAACGAGACAATGGAGTTGATTGTTTGCAACGAACGTTTCAGTTGAAACATGGTTGAAACATCAATCCATGTGCCCACAACACGAATGCGCGCAAGCATGGGTCGTACATCGTAAAAATGGTCGGAAGGAAACAAGTCCTCGTCTTGCAATATTCGGACAAATTCGTCCACTCGATTCAATTGCAATTGTATATCATCAAAAGAAGCAGAAAACCTCATCTCGTCTACTTTCTCTTTGCCTAATGTGCTGAGACAGCTACCTGAAACAAGTTCTCTAATTCGATTAAACTCAATCTTATGTTCAAAATTATTTGGATATATCACTATGCTGATGTCTATTTTTTTTAAAATAATTATTGGTGCAAAAGTACATTAATTAATTGGAATTGCTATAATATGAGGAGATGAGTAGTTAGTTGGTGCTTGATTCAAATAAAATGGTTCGAGGTTAAAATATTGAATAGTTACAAATAGGTAACGAGCAAGGAACAAAAAAAAGGACAATTGCAAACCCACACCCAACTATTGGATGTATTGTTGCATATAGTCCTATTTATATTGCAGTTATTTACGCTCTCTTGTCTATTAATGATCTATACAAAGAGAGCGGAAAAAAAGGGAACAAACTATCGTATTATAATCTCAGGAATTGTTCCACGCTTCCATACCTCTTTTACCTGTCTTTTGTAATCGCCACCCTCTCTATCTCTTTCTACCCAAAACGACTTATGTAGATATACAGAATCTAATTTATAATCTATACTGTTTGATACACCTATAAAGTATTCATTCACATGATGTGAAATCACCTCTACATATTGATCGGATGACTCTATTATAATACTACCTTGGCTGGTGATTATAGCACCAGCATCACAATGCACAAATATAGTATAAGATGCATCGGGATGAACTATCATAAAAGTGCCTGGATGAAACTTCTTCTCTTCCCCATTGTCATCTACGATAGTTTTCTCTAACGACCACACTCCAACAAGACGCTCAAAAGAGTTTCTCCACATCTTTGCATTGTCAGTTTCAGGAACCTGGGGTGATACAGGATTCTCAATCTGTTTATTTTCCTTTATATCATTATTTTGAGCAACTAGCCCACCACATATCACCATGCTAATGATAAAATAGAGACTTACAGCTATTTTTTTCATATCATTTTAAATTATGGGGTTAATTTCTGTAAAGCGAATTCACTTATTTCACATTACTAGCTAAAGATAAACAATATTTTAATCATAGCAAAGAAACAAAGCATATTTTTAATAATATATCACACTTTATTTTTGGAATTTACAAATAGAGATATATCAAACATCGTGTAAAAAGCAATTTAAACACAATTACTATTAACTATAACGGATAGTTATCCATGCAAGTTTGAGTGTTTTTTAGCATTATACCAACTTGAAGCCAATCCACACCGCCAATAATGCAAAAGCAATACTAGAAAGGATATATAGAATAGATAATAGAATATTACCTGACTGCCACAACTGTAGATTTTCGAAAGCAAAAGCAGAAAATGTGGTGTAGCCTCCACAAAAACCTGTTATAAGGAGTAAGGACAGAGATTGACTCTTCCCAAGACTTGTCAACAACCAACCTGCTAAGAGACCAATAAGAAAACAACCAATAATGTTAGCAATAAAAGTACCTATTAATGCCCACTGGGAAGATATAAACCGTGTCGAAATACGCGAAGTAAGGAGACGAAGCATACTGCCAAGACCTCCACCTAAACCTACAAGAAGTAAATCTTTTATCATAGTATTATTATCATTTTGAGTACTTCTACGCTATACGTTGAAATAACATTCAATTTTAGCGCTTTTAAGAGAGTTGCCTATTTAGCATTAGAGGTGCGTGTTTAGACAGTTACACTTTTACCACCTTGTGAAGTTTCACATAAAAGAGATAGCCTTTCACATTATCGTAACCCATGCCACGTATACTTTTCAAATAACGTTGCACCTGTTTTACATATTTGCTTTCAACTAGATCGCCAAACTTATAGTCAACCACAATTACCTCTCCATTATTTATCATCACCCTATCGGGTCGAATGAAACTCATAGATGGATGCAGCACTTCCTGCTCGTTTAGCACCCTATAGTTGCCAGAATACCAATCTATCACTTGAGGCAATGATAGACTTTTGCGAAGCTCATCATATAAATTGTGTTTATCCTCAGAGGTTAACTCTCCACTCAACAATCTTCTCTCAAGTGCTCCATCCAAATCATCGAGGGTGTTTATCTCGCTCACTATATTGTGCATGAGTGTACCAAAATCGCGTGAACCATCGTCTGTAAAGTAACCAATACCCGACAGACGCATTTTTAAGCGATTGCGAAATGGAATAGACTCCCATTTATTAAGGGTGGCTTGTTGTTCTAAATCAACCTTGTCATCATTGTCCCCTTTGCTACCTTTATCACTCTCAACAGATTCTACCTCTTTAATTGGCTCTCCATAATTAAAGGTTAACATCTTTTTCTCCAACTGTTCGGCTTCCGACTCATTCTTATCTTGCTTTTCTTCCTTCTCTTCTAGAGCATCACCCAGCACAGATGTGTTTACACTATGTCGTAACAGTTGAGAAACCCTCTTTATCTCATTAAAGTTGCCCGGATTGGGTGTATTAACAATCAATCGATGTTTAGGACGTGTAAAGGCTACATAGAGTAGATTGAGGTTATCAATAAACATAAAGAGTTTCTCATAAAGATACTCACGTTTAAAAATAGTATTGGTAAGACTCTTCACATATTTCACTGGCACTATACCCAACTCATTGAACGGTTCAACCTCGGGCTTACACCACAATATGGGAGAACGCATATAATCGGGTTCGAATGTCCAATCAGCAAAAGGCAGGATAACGGCACCAAACTGTAAACCTTTCGATTTATGAATTGTCATTAGCTGTATAGCATCTTGATCCTCTGGAGAGAAAAGACTTTTCTTCTCTTTCGCTTCGTCCCACCACACCAAGAAGCCATCTAAATCGGCTGTTTTACGAGCAGCATATTCGTTAACAAGATCAAGAAACGCTTGAATATATACCGTATCAGTAGATGCTAAATTCTCTTTTAGCAAGTCGAACAGGGCTTCGGTTAACTCATAAAGCGGTAGCGATATTATT
>DUVZ01000230.1 GCA_012840785.1 Bacteroidales bacterium | reverse complement strand
TCAAACCCTCCACCACCTTCTTCAATTCCAATAAAAATAATTTTTGCATCGGCTCTTCCGTATCCAATAAAACCTTCTAATTTTTCTAATTGTATGTCTGTTATTTCGCTATTCATGTTTATCATGTTAAATTAGAATTAAGCATTTTGTTTTCGCAGCAAAAATACAATAATTATTTATCATATTTTAGTAATGGACTAATGTTTTTGGTAATGTAAGTTCTGATATATAATATTCATTATCATCCAACACCAAATACGTAACCCACCTATAATTAGCAAATAAAAGAGCTTTGTAAGTTTGCCATATAATATATAAATGAGTTAGGCCTAAGGTGTTAGTGGAATTACAAACTGAAACAAGAAGGGACAAGTCGTGACCTGCCCCTTATATAAATAACAATTAAAAAGGATTGAAATCTATTTTAGAAAGTTTCCAATGTTTATACCCACATAAACTGTTCTCGGATTCATTGGTCCGTAAACATATCCAGGGTCGCGGTCAATACCTCTATCAAAATTATCTTGATATGAATTAAGTATATTCTTTACCCCTGCAAACAGTTGTAAAGTTGCCCCATTGAGCTTTATGTTGTATCGTCCTTTTACACCCAAATCCATAAAGGTTTCTGTTTCTCTCAGTTCGCCTTCGTCGGGATTGGGGAGTTGCATTCCAAAATAAGGAACAAGCATTTTGCCCGTATAGTTGCTTGTAAAAGAGAACCCCAATTTATTTGTAGTCTGCCAGTCTAAGGTCATAAAACCATAATTGTCTGGAGTCCTAAAAAACCTCTTTTCATCAAACTCTTGTGCCTCTTCATATTCGCTACTTTGTACGGTAAAGCCAGCCTTCAACGAAAACTTATCGCTTGGCACAACATTTAACTCCAAATTCACACCTTTTACACTTGCCCCTTTTTCAGCATTCACACGCGTGTAAACAACTGTTCCATTCTCGTCAGGGTCGCTAAATTCATTCGAAAAAGGATCATTGAGCTGTGTGTAAAACCCTTCCACTAAGAAGTCGAAATAGACATTGTTAATTCTTTTGTTGTAGTTGAGCGAAGCCATATAACTATGACTTCTTTCTTGTTTTAAAGAAGCGCTGTTTTTGTGAATAATTTTCCGTGAACCTGATGTTTCAACATGAAGGTCTTCATCAAATATTTGTGGGGCACGATAGCCTTGTGAGTAACTTACTCTTGCTTGCAGAAAATCTTTTAAGTTGTATTTTATCGAAAGTCGAGGACTTAATACATTACCACTTGCGTCAGGATTATCCGACTCTTTATCTTCCACCCTGTAGTGGTCGAAACGTGCTCCTGCAGATAGTAAAAACTTATTCCAATTTATTTCATATTGTCCAAAAACGCCCGTGGTGTTAGTAGATTGGTTGGCCACTGTTACATTGTCGGTATGTGGCACATCAGTAATTACACCATTCTCAACTGTTGCATTTTCATAGTCGGCATATCCCAGTTTTTTATCTTTTAGCCAACCACCGTTATTTTCCACTCCTACTACGAGGTTTGAAGTTTCAAAATTTGCATTGTATTGCGCACCCAAGGTGTATGAGAAATCTTTTGTATTGCCATAATCTTTAAGCGATTTTTCAGCACCATAGTAGGAGTCCCTATTTACTTTTTGTCCTGAAGCAAAAACAGAGAATAAGTCACTTCCCCTGAAAAATTGTTCGTAGGTCAATGCACCTGTCGTAATGTTATGGTCCACTGCTTCAGTAATATTTGCTTCATGCTTAGGATAGTCAAATCTATCTCCACCGCGTCGTTCTTCTTTTATGCTAAAAAAATCGGCTGTCATTTTATTTCTTGTTCCAAAGCGATGAAACAATCGTGCACCAATCGTTGTATTATTTAGTGATGCAATTTCAGAAAAACTATCATTATTTGCATCAAATGGTTCTCTGTCGCGATGAAATCCATAAAGTGACATTCCTGTTTTATTGTCAGCCGATACCAAAGAGCCACTAAAGTTGATTGAATGATCTTGGGCAACATTGCCCGCACCATCCATTCCTACACCAATAATTGCACTATTCGTGCCAAATTCATATGAATTGTTGATGGGGTCTTTAATAATCAGATTGATGGTTCCCGCAATGGCATTACTACCATATAGTGCCGAACCACCACCTCTTATAACCTCCACACGTTCTATCATGCTTGCAGGAATAAGCTCCAATCCATACACACCAGCCAATCCACTAAAAATGGGGCGACTGTTGATGAGTATTTGAGAGTAGGGGCCCTCCATTCCATTCATCCTTACTTGCGAAAAACCACAGTTTTGGCAATTGTTTTCCATGCGCAAGCCAGGGGCAAAATTGAGTCCGTCGCTTAGAGTAATTGATTGAGTAGAAGCTAATAATTTAGACGAAAGTGTGGTAACGATTGTTGACAATTCAAGTTTATTTGAAGCGCTTCTATTGCCCGTAACAACCAACTCTTCAAGGTTCAACACGTCTTGTTCTAAATCAAAATTCAACACCTTTGTCTCGCTTTCTCCAATGGTTATTTCTAACTCTTTAGGTTTATACCCCAATGATTGAGCAACAACAATGTGTTTGCCTACAGGTAGATTAATTAATTGATAATGCCCCGATTCATCCGTAGTGATTCCAATAGTTGATCCTTTAATAGCAACCGTTGCAAAGGGAATGTGTTCACCATTTGAAACTACATGTCCTACAACGTTAGCATCAGTTTTTGCATGCGCTCTTTGTCTTGTTCTTTGTTGTCTTCTTTGTTGTGAGTCTTGTGCTAAAATAATTTGTGAAAATGACAACAGTATTAGTGTCATTAATATATATATATTGTTCATGAAGTCATATGTTTTTATTGAGAATTTATAGTAATATTTAGGCACATTCAATACATGTTGTATGTATGGCCACATTCTTTTGTGCAGAAGCAAAGGGTGTTATTCTCGTTTACAAGTGTGTAGTTCTCGTAGATAATTGCTTTTTTACAAAAAGAGGTGTGTATTTACACTTTTGTAGTCAAGAGCAAATATATCGAAGAGTTTTTAACGCAATGCTTTTACTGCACGGATGTGAGATAGTGTATAGACTTTGTTATAAAATAATTTATACAGCATGTGCCAAATGACAGATTTATAGATGTCTGCCAATAAAAACGCGATTGATATTACGAGAGAATGGGGGGAGCTCTTCCTTTATGAAGGGAAATGTAGACCAATGCATGCTCTACTGCTAGTCTAAAGTTAACCTTCTCTTTTCTAACAAACAGTACCAATCCGAGCACAAAAAAAGCTACAAGAAAAAGAGTGCTTAAATTCTGGAAGAATACCAGATCTGCATTACTATGATGGTGTGTTTTGTATGGGGTAGCGTCGTTTGCTTTGTTATAGGGGTGAGCATGCTTTACGATTGTTCCATCATCTAATTGATGCACGTGAGTAAATACAATTTTGTTAACAATAAGCACCCCCATTACTCCTATCATGAAGTAAGTAATAAGTTTTAGCACGCTATTGTTAACTGTTGATTTCATCAGTCGGCAAAGGTATGGAATTAAAAATAGTTGTGAAGTTTTTTCATGCAATATTTATGGAAATTATAAAACTCTTTAAGTTGATGTTCATTTTTACATACAAGCAGGTTGCCCCCAACGGGTTTTTCTGGCAGACACAACATTTGAGCAATTCTTTAAGCCCACGGAAAGATTGTTCCCACTATTGTTTGCAAATAAATATAAGTAAATTGTTCCCCTTAAAGAGCATGAATTTAACTTGACAATTACCTCAAGTGCATGTGATTATCCTGTCCTTTTGCACTTGTGTTGGGTTTGTATCCCTGGCACATGCAATGCAGAGTTTTAATAAAATAATACGGATTTTTACTTAGCTATTATTATTGTAGAAAGAGTCTTTGTATATTTGTAAAATAGAATAACGTGTTAAGTTCAATTATAATGAAAATGAAACACATAGTCTAATATTTTATACTAAGTCAAACTTTAATAAAGAGCTATCTAAAAAGCATATTGCAATAAGAGAAATGAAAATAATAACAATAAGCAGAGAGTTTGGTAGTGGTGGCAGAGAGCTAGGTAAACGACTCGCCCATGTATTATCTTATGACTATTACGACAAAGAAATTATTACTTCCATTGCTTCAAACAAGG
>DUVZ01000229.1 GCA_012840785.1 Bacteroidales bacterium | reverse complement strand
TTGGCAAGTCTATCAATGGCGGTTTTGGCATGGTGTGCGATGGTAGCGAGCGGGTAGATGACATTTTGCGTTCTGCTATGTTGTGGGATGTGATGGGTGGTGTGGCTCGAAGAGCATGGGCGCGCAATCCAAACGCTATGACTACAGTAGATAAATTCAACAAAAAATATTCGGAAGATTATAGCATCACAATGCCATACTTGGTGGATGATGATTTGATGAAAGACTTGGGGCTTTAAAAGAGTTGACTAGAAATTGAGAGTAGAGTATTTATTATATTAAAAAAATATAGATATGAATATATTTGGAAAATCTGATGCTGAAATTATTAGCGAAGCAAGAATAATGATAGATGCTTTAAACAGAATTGGAGATACTTCAGAAGACTTCCCAATGGGATTGGGAAAAACTTTTATAGATGAGTTTACCGCATTGCGAGAAAATGTTGTTACTTATAATTCAGAAGTTGATAAACTAAAAGCCGATTTGGCTGCCAAAACAATGCAACTAAGTGATGAGATGAAGAGAATGAAAAAACTTTATTCTGAAGCTAAGGAGCGAGTGAAGGAAAGTGTTTCTCAAGAAAAATGGGAGCAGTTTGGGATTGACGACAAAAAGTAAGCTTGAAAAAACACTATAAAATGATTTAAACCTAATAAAAAATATATTATGAACAAACTAGTACAATGTGTGCCTAACTTTAGTGAAGGGCGCGATCAAAAGAAAATTGACAAAATTGTAGAGCCATTTAGAAACAAGGATAAGGTAAAACTACTGGATTATAGTTTCGATGTCGACCACAACCGCCTTGTTGTAACTGTAGTGGGTGCGCCTCAAGCAGTAAAAGAAGCCGTAATTGAAGCCATTGGTGTATCTGTTAAGGAGATAGATATGAACCGTCATAGAGGACAGCACAAACGCATGGGTGCAGTAGACGTAGTTCCATTTATTCCCATCAAAAATGTTACTATGGAAGAGGCTGATGCATTGGCAAAAGAGGTTGCAAAAGAGGTGTCAGATAAATATAACTTGCCAGTATTTCTATATGAAAAATCGGCTTCTGCAAAACATCGCGAAAATTTAGCAGCTGTTCGCAAGGGAGAGTTTGAAGGAATGGCAGAAAAGATGAAAGAGGACGAGTGGAAACCAGATTTTGGTGCAGATAAACCACATCCAACAGCAGGCTCTGTTGCTGTAGGTGCACGCATGCCATTGGTTGCGTACAATGTTAACCTCAATACACCAAACCTGAAAATAGCTGAGGCTATTGGTAAAAAGGTGCGTCATGTAGGTGGTGGCTTGCGCTTCTGTAAAGCGATGGGTGTAGAACTCAAAGAGAGAAACATAACACAGGTGTCGATGAACCTCACCGACTTTACACGCACCTCTATCTACCAAGCACACGAAATGGTTCGTATGGAAGCACAACGCTATGGTGTTTCTATAATTGGTGCTGAGGTTATTGGGCTATTGCCAATGCAAGCATTGACAGATGTTGCCGAATATTACCTTGGATTAGAAGGTTTCTCAATAAATCAAGTACTAGAAACTAACCTATTGGAGTAATATTGCTTCACAAAAAGATTGAATGGAAAGTATTCAGATAGTTGAAACTATTACAACGCTATTTACCCAACATTGGTTTCAAACACTTGAAATTGTTGCAGTAATATTTGGTGTGTTGAGTGTGTGGTATGCTCAAAAAGAGGATATTAAGGTATTCCCTTTTGGGATTGTAAATGTATTGATTTTCGTTTATATATTTATAGCCACACAACTCTATGCCAATGCTGGTATCAATGTAGTATACTTCATTACCAATGTTTATGGTTGGTACAATTGGTCGCGTACAAACGAAGATCAAGAGTCGCTGCAGATATCGCGCAACACAAACAAACAAAATATCCTGTGGTTTCTGTTTGCCCTAGTATTGTATGGAGCTATTGTGTGGCTACTGCGTGCAGCCAATCAAGACGACCCAGCCTATTTAAAATCTATATTGCCCTGGATTGATGGAATGAACTCATCGTTTTTCTTAATAGCTACAATTCTTATGACAATGAAGAAAATAGAGAACTGGTGGTTTTGGATTGCTGGTAATATTCTTTCCATTCCTATATTCTTTTCACAAGGGCACTATTACGTTAGTTTGCAATATGCCATCTTCTTAGTGATAGCCATAATGGGTTTGAGGGGATGGAACAAAACATGGACTGAGAGAAAAGCGATATGAATTGTGAAATATGTGATGTGGCGTTTCAGATTATGTGTATCAATAATTAATTACACAAAATAGTTTTTTTGTACCGCATCACATATATATGAACCAATAAATATCTTACTCAATTTAAACAATAAAATATGAATAACATAATAATAAAAAATGCCGCTCAAGTGGTTACTTGTAGTGGTTTTGAAGGAAAACGTGGAGCTGAAATGTCTAACCTGCACGTTATCGAAAACGGAACGGTAATTGTGACTGACGGCATTATTTCACATGTGCTTAAAAAAGGCGAAGCTATACCTATAGATGTATCAGGCTACAAAGAGATTGATGCTACAGGTAAGGCACTATTGCCAGGATTTGTTGACCCACATACTCACTTTGTGTTTGGTGGTCATCGCGAAGAGGAGTTCTCTTGGAGAATGCGTGGCGATAGCTACATGTCTATCATGGAGCGAGGTGGAGGTATTGTAAATACTACAAAAGCTACACGCGAGGCTTCGGAAGAAGAACTTTACAATTCTGCAAAAAGGCGTCTCGACGATATGCTTGAATTAGGTATAACCACAGTTGAAGGCAAAAGCGGATATGGCTTGGACAAAGATACCGAGATGAAGCAACTGCGCGTAATGCGTAAACTAAACGAAGATCATCCAATGGATATCGTATCCACCTTTATGGGACCTCATGCCACACCTGCCGAATGGAAGGGACGCGAGGATGAGTTTATCGATTTCAACATCAACGAAATGTTGCCATTGGTGGCAAAAGAGAAGTTGGCAGAATGTGCCGATATATTTTGTGAAGAGAATGTATTTACCATTGAGCAGTCGCGCCGTTTCTTAACTGCTGCACGCGAGCATGGTTTCTTGCTAAAATTGCATGCCGATGAGATTGTGCAGTTTGGTGGTGCTGAACTAGCAGGTGAACTAAAAGTGCTTTCTGCCGACCATCTATTGCAAGCATCCGACGAGGGAATAAAAGCAATGGCTGACAATGGGGTAGTGGCAACGCTCCTTCCTCTTACAGCTTTCTCATTGAAAGAAGAGTATGCACGTGGTCGCGACATGATTGATGCCAACTGTATTGTTGCATTAGCAACCGACCTCAATCCTGGTAGCTCACACACAGCTTCTGCTCCCTTGCTTTTTGCTATTGCTTGTATCTATATGAATCTTTCGCCCGAAGAGGCTGTTACGGCTTACACTATCAATAGTGCTGCTGCCGTAAACCGTGCCGACACAGTAGGCAGTATCGATGTTGGAAAACAAGGCGATATGATTTTATTGAAATATCCTTCGTATAAGTTCTTGCCCTATTATGTGGGGATGAATTGTGTGGAGACGGTGATTAAAAAAGGCTTAGTAGTTAAAAGTTAATTGAGAATCAAGAACTAAGAATGAAGAGTTAAGAATAAAAAGATATAAAATGATGCAAAGAGATGCTTTAAAAGATAAGAGTTTTACTTTTGCAATAAGAATTGTAAGACTTTCACAGTATATGCATGATCAACATAAAGAGTATGTTTTAAGTCGTCAGATACTTAAAAGTGGTACATCAATAGGAGCATTAGTAAGAGAGGCAAAATATGCTCAAAGTACACTTGATTTTATTCACAAACTAAGTATTGCTTTAAAAGAGGCAAACGAAACACATTATTGGTTATCATTATTACATGATACCGATTATATTGAAGAAAAACTCTTTAATTCATTGTTGCAAGATTGCGACGAGTTAATCTCACTACTTGTTTCTAGCGTAAAGACATTAAAAAACAAATTAACA
>DUVZ01000228.1 GCA_012840785.1 Bacteroidales bacterium | reverse complement strand
GAATAAAAGTGGCACGGTTTGACCGAAAACAGTGGCATAGTCAGACCGAAATAGCCAGCAGCTTTGTTTTTTGCTGTTAAATCAATTATAGTTGAAAGGGCATCGATGAACGGAAAAGCAATGCAAGAGTCTAGAGAAAAAGGATTGCAGCAAATAAAAGCAATAAAGAATGGGACTTACAAAGAGACGGAATATAAGATGGTGAGCAGGCCTTACATTTCTGTTTACAGTGCATCTCGCAAAGTGCTTATTGACAAGTATGGCGAGCCAACCAAAACTATTAGTTTAAAAGCAAGTGATTTAGAGCAAGAGATTATTGCATTTGAGGCGTCTAAAAGAATCTGGATATGTGGTAAAGACTTCTCGATGAATGATATAATAGGTTGTTCACTAGAAGATAATCAGAAAGTAATAAAAGGTGAGGTAACCTCCACTACTCAGACTAAGAATGGTAATATGGTAAAGCGAGCAGTTGTGGGAAACATCTTGTTAGGCGGAGCTGGTGCGGTTATTGGTGGCTCTACTGCGGGCAAGACAACTATTACTACCCAAGGAGATGACACAGTGCAGCACGATTACACAATTGTAATTAATGTGGATAGTTTGAGCAATCCAATCTTAAGAATTCATGTTGGTAGGGATGAAGTGCTTGCCAATGAAATTGTGGGATTGATGAATGTAATAGTTAATAGGAATAAAAAAACTCCCGTGGAATAAAATGAGTTGTGAATTTCTCTACTCCCCCTCGTTTGCAACCAAGGAACCGTCAAGCGTGTTGTTTGAGATAAAAAATGAGAGATAAAAAATGAAAGAGCAAAACCAAATAGAGATTTATCAGGCCAATGATGGTACTACTCAAATAAAAGTGCAGTTTGAGCAAGATACTGTTTGGCTTACTCAGAGGCAGATGGCAGAATTGTTCGGAAAGGATGTCCGCACAATCAGTGAGCATATACAAAATATTTATTCTACGGAAGAATTATTGGCAAGTTCAACTCTCCGGAAATTCCGGATAGTTCGTCAAGAGGGCAAAAGGCAAGTGAATAGAAATATAGATCATTATAATTTAGATGTTATTATAAGTGTTGGATATCGGGTTAATTCAAAACAAGGAACTCAGTTTCGTATATGGGCTAATCGTGTTTTAAAAGAGTACTTGATAAAAGGATACGCCATTAACGAAAAACGTTTAGCGCAAAAGGAGCAAGAAGTACAGATTCTAAAAAATGGTATTCAAATATTAGGTAGAGCCATTGAAGAAAAAGCAGCCGATAACGAGTGGCTTGCTACCTTCACCAAAGGACTAAGCTTGTTGGATGACTACGATCACGAACAACTTGACAAAAAAGGATTAACGACAAAAGCGGCAGTTTATCCTTCCAAGGATGACTATCAAGAGCTTATTAATGAAATGTTAGATCAGTTTGATTCGGATGTTTTTGGTAGAGCAAAGGATGAAAGTTTCGAAAGTTCATTGGCACAAATAGAAAAAGGATTTGGAGATAAGGATTTTTATCCCACATTGGAAGAGAAAGCAACAATGCTTTTGTATTTAATAGTAAAGAATCACTCCTTTGTGGATGGTAATAAACGAATAGCAGCAGCTTGTTTTCTTAAATTCTTACAGGAAAACAAAATGCTTTTTAACACCCAACAACAACCCATAATTGGCAATGACACCCTTGCAAGCTTAACTCTTTTTATTGCTGTGAGCAAGCCTGAAGAGATGGAAACAGTGAGGCGATTAGTAATTAGTGTGTTAAATAGAAACAAGAAATTGAGCAATGGATAATAATTACACATGGGTAAAAACCCACAAAGGAATAGTACAATACTTGAGCGATAAAGAAAACTCACAACAAGAGTTGATTGATTTATTAAAATCAGTTGGAATAACTCCTTTTAATGATAAGTCTAAAGAGGGAGAACATGATATTGAATTGAAAGAAATAGATCCATTTACTTTTTTTTGTTACATACACAAGTATGGTGCTAAAAGAGCATTGGGGTTTCTTAAGCAGATTGCAGAGCTGTTGGGATTGGAAAAACCTACTACAGTGAATGGAATACCGTCTGCTCAACCGCAAAGAGTGTGGTTGTTTCCACCTGAGTATATGAGAGTGAATAATGAGGTGCCTCGGTTGTGGAATTTGTTTAAGAAGGAGTTGAAGGGTGATGTTGATAATGATACTTTTGCTGATGTTTTGAATATTAAAAATGTAGGTAGAGCAAAACTAACTGAGGCGCTGTTTTATATCAATCCTGAGAAATATCTACCCATTAATGGACCTACTAAACCTTACATAAAAAAAGAACTTGGTATAGATGTTGGGTTTACTACATACAGTGAATACATTGAACTTCTTGAAAAGATAAGAGCGAAAACTGATATGCCTTTTTACGAGCTGTCGCATGAAGCTTGGGTGTGGAATATTGATAAGACTAAGGAAAACTACTGGGTGTTTCAAGGAAATCCTGATAAATATGATTTTGAGGCAGCATTTAAAGAAGATGATATAGATGCTTGGACTGTGACATCTCATAAAGCTAGTATTAAAGAGGGTGACAAGGTTATAATATGGATAACTGGAGATAAAGCGGGTTGCTATGCATTGGCTGATGTGGTTTCTGAACCTATGGATAGAGAATCATTTGCAGACAGTGACTTATGGAAGGAAGAAGATACAAGTGAACTGAAAGCTGCTATTAATATCACTCACAACCTGGCTAGCAATCCAATTTTAAAGGATGAGATTGATAAAATTAAAGATCTCGATAATTTAAAAGTGGGATCTCAGGGTACAAACTTCTCTGCAACAAAGCAAGAATACGAAACACTATTGGAGTTAGCTGTGAAAAGGGAAGATTCAATGAATTACCGAGAAGGTTATATTAATTGGTTACGTAATAAATATGGTGATAGATCAGGAACTATAAGTGCTTATGAGAAAGCTATAGATATATTGTCTAAAATATTGTCTGTAGAAATTTTTGAAATTTCTGATATAAAATATTTAGATGATCTTTATAAAGATTTAATTAAAGAGCAACGAAATGAAAAGGGTAGATATTATCATCCTGATGCTCCATCCTATGGAAATAATGGGTTTTATTCGGCATCGATAATGTCATATATGGAGTTTCTGGAGTCCAAACAAAAACCTGTAAAACAAAGCAAAGAAAAAATGATAACCCCCTCAAACACCATCCTCTACGGTCCTCCAGGAACGGGTAAGACCTACAATACAGTAAATAAAGCGTTGGAAATTATCGACAGTGAGTTTCTAAAGGAAAATATCGATAATAGGGAAGCACTAAATAAGCGATTTAGAGAGTTGCGCTTTAATCCTGAAACAGGGGAGGGGCAGGTTGCTTTTATCACGTTTCATCAGTCGCTATCGTATGAAGATTTTATTGAGGGGATAAAGCCGAAGAAGAATGAAGGGGACCAAGAGATAAGTTATGAGGTGTGTGATGGGCTTTTTAAGGCAATTGCTTTGAAAGCAAGTGATAAGAAGGTGGTGGTGTTGTTTGATGAAATTTATAAGGAGTTTATTGGCGATGTGATGGAGAAGGAAACGTTTAGTTTGAAAACTCCTGTGCAGAAGAAGCCTTTTGATGTGAGGATTAATGGTAGTGGTAATTGTGTGGCTATACCGCAAACTGAAACTGCTACGCAAATGGTGGTAACTAAGAAGATGATTGCAGATTTTTTAGTGGATGGTACGGTGAGGGATTGGAAACCATATCTATCGTCTATAGCTGAATATATAAAGGCTAATTACTCTTTTAAGGTTGACAAGGAGGATAATGCCAACAAGCCGTATGTTATCATTATTGATGAGATAAATAGGGGTAATATATCGCAGATATTTGGTGAGTTGATTACCTTGATTGAACCTGATAAACGAAAGGGGCAAGCCGAGGAGATAGAGGTGATATTGCCTTATAGTAAGGAGCGATTTAGTGTGCCTTCTAACTTACACATTATTGGCACCATGAACACCGCCGACCGCAGTGTGGAGGCGTTGGATACGGCACTGAGGAGGCGTTTCTCTTTTGTGGAGATGAATCCTGTGCCAGGGTTGCTTAGCAAGGATGAGTTTGGGTGCAAGGGTGTAGATTTGGAGGCAATGCTTAGGGCTATTAATGGACGGATTGAAAAGCTGTTGGATAGGGATTACTGTATTGGGCATTCGTATTTTATGACCATTAAGGATAAGCAAGAACCGCTGGAGGAGTTGAAGTATATTTTCCAAAATAAGATATTACCCTTGTTGCAGGAGTATTTTTATGGCGATTGGGGCAAGATTAGGTTGATAGTGGGGAAGGAGTTTGTGGATAGAAGGAAGAGTGATGTGGATTTTTTGGATGCAGAGGGTGAGGAGGATATTGAGGAGTTTGAAGATAGAACTATTTATAGTTTTACTGATTGTGAGGGGTGGACGTTAGATTCGTTTAAATCGATATATGAGGAGAAATAAAAAAACGATACAAACTTTTGAGTATCACACTTTAAGGGTGGGTGATGCTTCGGGCTTTAAGGAGAGACACTTTAAGGCTTTGGAGCGGTATGGCTATAAAACAAGGGAGAAGTATTTTACGGTAGGCAATAATCGTATTAGATTTAATAATTATGTGGGGGTTATTCAAGCCAAGGATTTGACGATTGAGGTGTTGCCTAAAGCCGATTTTGAGAAGCCTGATGAGAAGGCAAAACATAAATGGCACGATGCGTTGATTGAGATGCTAAGGGTGTGTAGGCTGATAAAGCTGAATACATTGACGAATGCTAGATTGAAGCTAAGGTCGGCTTCTATCTTGGATCTCTATTATGATGTTTTTTTGACGGAGACTGAAACTATCTTTAAGCATGGGTTGAGAAAGAGTTATAGGAAGAGGGAGGAGAATTTGAATAAGGTGAAGGGCAAAATTTTGTTTACGAGTCATATCCGAAGGAATGCTTTTCATAGGGAGCGTTTTTATGTGTCGCATCAGGTGTTTGATGCTGACAATGTGCTGAATAGGATTTTGCTAAAGGCGCTGTTGATACTGAAGGGTATGGTGCATAATCCTAATTTTGATGTTAGGATAAATAAGTTGTTGCTCTGTTTTGAGGATGTGTCGGATGTGAAT
>DUVZ01000227.1 GCA_012840785.1 Bacteroidales bacterium | reverse complement strand
TGGAAGCCCATTTTGCGTGCAGTTTCAATATTATTAATGTTGTCATCAATAAAAAGCGATTCGTTGGCTTTTAAATTGTACCTATTCAAAAGCACATGGTACAATTTAGGATCAGGTTTTATCAATTTCTCATCTCCAGAAACTACAATGCCTTCTAGGTAATTAAAGAAATCGTATCTATCATAAGCAATGGTAATTAATTCTGCCGACCAATTGGTTAACCCATAAATAGGATACTTCTCTTTCAGTAGATGCAAAACATGCACATTTTTTTCAATTATCCCACCTAGCATTTCTTCCCATCGTCCATAGTATAGCCCAATCAGCTCTTTATAATCAGGGTGTTTATCTTGCAATATTTTAGTGCCATTGGCTAACGAACGTCCAGCATCTTGTTGCATATTCCACTGAGGGGTACATATGTTCTCTAGGAAGTAGTTCATGTCCTTCTCGCTGTCGAACACCTTTTTGTAAAGATATTGGGGGTTCCAATCAATTAATACCCCACCGAAATCGAAAACGATATTTTTTATTTTGCTCATAATTGTCTATGTTTTATATATCAAGCAAAGATAAGTAATAGAGATAGTTTTGCAAAATATGAAAAAAACACTGCTTATAATCAGAGAATCATTATCTTTGCACAATTATAAATAGAGGAATCAATTGATGAATACAACCAACAGTTTTCAGATGGTGGCCAAAACGATGGCCGAACTTGAAGATGTACTAGCAGAAGAGTTAATAGAATTAGGTGCACAGAATGTAGAAACGGGCAACCGTATGGTCTCTTTTACTGGAGACAAGGCTTTGCTCTACAAAGCCAATTTGTACTGCCGCACAGCATTGCGCATTTTAAAACCCATCCATACCTTTGTGGCAAACAATGCCGACGAAGTATATGAAGAGATTAAAAAAATAGATTGGGAGCAATACTTATCTCTCAACAATACATTTTTGATTGATTCGGTTGTGTTTTCACACATATTCCGTCACTCCAAATTTGTTGCTTATAGAGTGAAAGATGGAATTGCAGACTATTTTTCCGAAAAATATGAGAAGCGCCCATCTGTAAGCGTTACCAATCCTGATCTTGTTTTCAACATTCACATAGCACACAACAAATGTACGCTTTCGCTCGATAGCTCTGGCGAGTCGCTTCACATGCGTGGCTATCGCATTGCTCAAACCGATGCCCCACTAAATGAAGTGTTGGCAGCTGGTATGATTCTTAAATCGGGTTGGCGTGGCGAGTCAAATTTTATTGATCCAATGTGTGGTTCTGGAACATTATTAATTGAAGCAGCAATGATTGCCTTGAATATACCACCCGGAATTCACCGAGCAGGTTTTGCTTTCGAGAAGTGGCCCGATTTCGACAGTGAACTATTTAGCGATATATACAACGATGATAGTGGTGCGAAGACATTCAACCATAAGATAATAGGTACAGATATATCGGGGCATGCTATAGCAATAGCTGAAAGAAATGTGAAGAATGCTGGACTTAAAAATGAAATTACCTTAGAGGTGAAGCCATTTCAACAATACACCGAAGCTCCGCAGCCAGCTGGAGTGCTTATGACAAATCCTCCATATGGAGAACGCATAAAGATAAACGATATTGAAGCCCTATATAATATGATAGGCGAACGACTAAAACATGTATTCACTGGATACAATGCTTATGTGCTGAGCAATAAAAAAGAAAATTTTGATGGAGTAGGGTTAAAGCCCTCGAAGCGTTTTTTCCTTTTCAACGGACCGTTAGAGGTTGAGATGCGTCATTACGAAATATTTGCTGGCAGACGCGACGATCGTTCAAAAGATGAGGTTTCAACTAGAAGATACGACCGCGATAGCCGTCCTGTTGGTGAAAATAAAAGAGAGTTTAAACAAGACTTTGCTCCACCAAGAGGCGACGACAGGCATAGAGATAGAGGAGAAAGGGGTGGTTTTAGAGATAGAGATGCAAGTCAAAGTCGTGATAGAGGTGGCTTTAGAGATAGAGACGCAGGAAGAGGTGATGATAGAAGAGGTGGTGGCTTTAATAGAGATGATAGACCAAGAGATGACAGATCAAGAGGAGGCGATAGGGCAGATAGACCACAAAGGGGCTACAAGTCATACGATCGTAAGGATGTTATATTT
>DUVZ01000360.1 GCA_012840785.1 Bacteroidales bacterium | reverse complement strand
GCGTAGCTTCTTGACAGCCTTTGGGGTGTTTTGGGGCATGTTTATGTTGGTGGTAATGGTGGGTGCTGGCAATGGCTTGGCAACGGGAATAAACTCTCAGTTGGAGGGGTTTGCTAGCAACTCTGCGTTTTTTAATTCAAACCGCACTACCCTACCCTACAAGGGTTTCCAGAAGGGGCGTTCGTGGAATATGCTCAATAGCGATATACCCATTATAGAGGATAGAGTGGCTGAGCTGGAGTACCTATCGCCTATGCTTTTTGGTGGCTCGGGTGATGATAATGTGGTGAGGAACGATAAATCGGGTTCGTATGGTGTGAAGGGTACTTATCCTGTGTACAACGAAATCGAACGTAGCATTATGGAGTATGGCAGGTATATAAACGATATTGATATAAAGGAGCGACGCAAGGTGTGTATTTTGGGAACGAGGATATATGAGGTGTTGTTTAATCAGGGCGAAAATCCGTTGGGACAGCAGGTGAGGATTGATGGTATATATTTTACGGTGATTGGGGTGGCTAGGAAAACGGCGCAGGCCAACATAGGGGGCGATACGGATGAGACGGTGGTGCTTCCGTTTACTACTATGCAACAGGCTTTTAATCAGGGCAATATAATTCACTTTTTGGCTGCTACTGCCAAGCCGGGGGTGAAGGTGAGGGTGGTGCAAGACAAAATTGTGGAGACGTTGAAAGAGATTCATCAAATATCTCCTGATGATAAAGAGGCTGTGTTTAATATGAATATTGAGGAGCAGTTTACTATGTTCAACAACCTGGGTATTGGCATTGCTATGCTTATTTGGATTGTGGGGATGGGAACGCTGTTTGCGGGTGCTGTGGGGGTGAGCAATATTATGCTGGTGACGGTGCGAGAGCGCACCAAGGAGATAGGTATAAGAAGGGCATTGGGGGCAACTCCTAGAAATATAATTGGGCAGATATTGAGCGAGAGTGTGGTGTTGACGCTATTGGCTGGTATTGGGGGCATTGTGTTGGGTGTGGGTTTGCTTACTGCCACGGGTATTGTGTTGAGCCAAGGCGATCAGTTTATAAAAGACCCGCAAATTAGTTTTGCTGTGGGGGTGCTTGCGCTGGCTGTGTTGGCTATTATTGGTACTTTTGCGGGGTTTATTCCGGCGCAGAGGGCTATGATGATTAAGCCGATTGAAGCTATTAGTGAGGAGTGAGGGGTGAGGGGTAAAGAGTAAGGGGTAAGGAGTGAGGAGCAGCTAACCCTTGTCATTCTGAACGAAGTGAAGAATCTATCAAACTGTTCTAGAATTATAAGGGAGATCTTTCACTACGTTCAAGATGACAAATGCTAAGAGCTAAGAGCTAACAAAAATTACAAGTAGAAACAAAAATATTGAATAATGCACAATGCGGCTTTAGCCTCAATGTGCTGTAAAACGCTAAACGACAAATCAAGATGAAAAAAGTATTAAAAATTGCAGCATTGATATTGCTGGGCTTATTGGTGGTGTGGACTTTTGTGTTCCTCTGGAATAAATCGAGACCCAAAGTGCAAACCTACCAAATAGAGGAGGCGCAAATTGCAACTATTGAGAAAAAAACCGTGGCTACGGGCAAGGTGCAACCGCGTAATGAGATTCTGATAAAGCCTCAAATGTCGGGGATTATTGGTGAACTATACAAAGAAGCTGGTGATAAGGTGCAGGCGGGTGATGTGATTGCTAAAATTCAGGTTATTCCGGATATGGTAACGCTAAGCAGTGCCGAGTCGCGTTCTACACGTGCCAAACTGGTGTTTGAGCAGAGTAAACGAAATTTCGAGCGTGATAGTGTGCTTTTCGATAAGGAGGTAATTTCGAGGGAGGAGTTTGAGAAGGTACGTTTGCAGTATCAAAACGACCGCGAGGAGCTGAAATCGGCACAAGACAACCTGAGCCTGGTGCGTGATGGTGTAACTGCTAGTACTGCTAGCACAAGCAACACGCTTATCAGATCTACCGTAACGGGTACTATATTGGATGTGCCTATTAAGGTGGGAAATTCGGTTATTCAATCAAACAATTTTAATGATGGTACTACTATTGCAGCCGTTGCCGATATGTCGGATATGCTTTTTGTGGGTAAGATTGATGAAACGGAAGTGGGACGTGTATCGGTGGGTATGCCCATGAAAATTACTATTGGTGCTATGCAAGACGAGTCGCTTACAGCCGATTTGGAGTATGTGTCTCCCAAAGGGCTTGAGGAGAGTGGCGCTATCTTGTTTGAGATGAAGGCGGCTATGAATATTCCGTCGAATATATTTGTGCGTGCAGGATATAGTGCCAATGCTGAGATAATATTGGACAAACGCGAGGATGTGCTCACCATTCCAGAAACGTGTGTGTCGTTTAGCAACGATTCGGCTTTTGTGCACCTTGTTACTAGCTTAGAGCCTCAGGAATTTAAACGTACGCCTGTAAAGATTGGTTTGTCGGATGGTATTAAGATTGAGGTGGTGGAAGGTTTGAAGCTGAACGACAAGATTCGTGGCAACGAAATTATTGCTAACTAAGAAAAGAGAACAAAAAGTTATGAAAATTAGATATACCCTACTCTATCTCGCCCTTGTTTGTAGCGTGTTTGGCTCATGGGCTCAACAGAAATATACGCTAGAAGAGTGTGTGGAGATAGCACTGGAAAATAATAGAAATATAAAGCAGCAGGAGTTGAACAATCATCAAAGGCAGATAGCTTATAGTCAGGCGCGTGCCGATTTGCTACCCAACTTGAATGCTTCGGCAGGACAGAGTTTTGTGTATGGAAGGTCGATTGGACTCGACAACGTGTATCAGAATACCAACTCGTCGCAATCGTCGTTTAATATTAGTAGTAATATCACGCTGTTTGATGGTTTGAGGATGAAGCACAATATTGATGCTCGCAAGGCGGAGATGTATATATCTGAAGCCGATTTGGAGCGCATTCAGGATGATATAGTGATGAGTGTGTCG
>DUVZ01000226.1 GCA_012840785.1 Bacteroidales bacterium | reverse complement strand
TCTCAATTAAATCGGATAATTTAGTATCACCTTTCAATTTTATTTTATTTACTCCCTTATCTGAGAATACTATTGTAGATGAATTGAAATCATTGAAATAAAATGTAAAGATAGTAGAGGTGTCTACATGCTGTATATAAGAAAACTTACCTTTCTCATCAACATATACAGTATCAATTCGAATAGTATCAGACACTCGAGATGATGCTAGAAAATAAGGGGTTGTCAAGTTTGACAATTCCCCTTCTATAACTAATTTATTATCATCTTTTTGGCATGAAAATAAAACCAAGGAAAACAATAATAAAGATAGAATTGATTTTATCATTTAAACTTACGTGTTACAACAACTACAAAAGATAACTTCAACTATTATAAATAATATTTCAGAAATACTTTATTTAGCAACAACAAAGATATACCTTTTTCTCTAATATTCTATTTTTTTTACAATAATTTACGCAACTACTTCAATATATCTTTTAATCATGGTTGTTGATTAAAAGATAATTAAGTAATTTTGCCAGCTAACATAGTTTCAGTATGAAAAAAAAAATATTAGTAACTGGTGGAGCTGGATTTATTGGTTCACATCTGTGTAAAAAACTTTTAGAACAAAACAATGAGGTTCTTTGTCTTGATAATTATTTTACGGGAAGTAAAATGAATGTCTTGTCGATGCTAGACAACCCAATGTTTGAACTTATACGACACGATATAGTGTATCCATACATTGCAGAAGTAGATGAAATATATAATTTAGCTTGTCCCGCCTCTCCAATACACTATCAGCACAATCCTATCCAAACTGTAAAAATTTCGGTTATGGGTGCTATCAACATGCTGGAAACAGCAAAAACTACAGGTGCAAAAATATTACAAGCTTCAACTAGTGAAGTGTATGGTGACCCTAAAATACATCCACAAGTAGAATCGTACTGGGGAAATGTAAATCCAATAGGCGAAAGATCTTGTTATGATGAAGGTAAACGATGTGCTGAAACTCTTTTTATGGATTATCACCGTCAATGTGACTTGAAAATTAAAATTATCCGAATTTTTAATACTTATGGACCAAATATGCATCCCAATGATGGGAGAGTGGTTTCAAACTTTATAGTACAATGCCTTAGAAATGAAGATATAACTATATATGGTGATGGAAATCAATCGCGTAGCTTTCAATATGTAGATGATTTGATTGAAGGAATGGTGAAGATGATGGCAACATCCGATAGCTTTATTGGACCTGTAAATATTGGAAACCCAAACGAATTTACAATTTTGGAATTAGCACAAACTGTTATTAAATTGACCAACTCAAAATCTAAATTAATTTTCAAGCCTTTACCCAAAGATGACCCACAACAAAGAAGACCAGATATATCTCTTGCAAAAGAAAAATTAGATTGGAGTCCAAAAATAGAATTGGAAGAGGGATTGAAAAAAACAATCCACTATTTTGATAAACTTCTCAGAAACAACTAATAAAAAATATCCATGCCATTTTTTTCAATTATTATACCGGTATACAATCGTCCTGAAGAAGTAGATGAACTATTAGAAAGTTTAAGTGAACAGACATACTTAGACTTTGAAGTTTTACTAATAGAAGATGGCTCAACTGAAAAATGCAATCTAGTTGCTGAAAAATATAAAGATGATATCAATATCCGCTACTATTATAAAGAAAATAGTGGAAGGAGTGAAACTAGAAATTATGGCATGGAGAAGGCTGAAGGTGATTATTTTGTTTTTTTCGACTCTGATTGTGTGATTCCTCCTTTCTATTTTGAAAAAATAAAAAAAACATTGGATTCAAACTATACAGATAGTTATGGAGGACCCGACAAAGCAGATGAATCATTTACTGATTTGCAAAAAGCTATTAGTTTTTCGATGACATCTTTTCTTACAACAGGTGGCATAAGAGGCTCGAAGGGAGTGAAAATGGAAAAATTTGTTCCACGTACATTCAACATGGGTTTTTCAAAAGAGGTGTATGAAAAAGTTGGAGGATTTAAAGATATGTTTGGTGAAGATATTGATTTAAGTCTTCGAATAAGAGATAATGGATATACTTGCCAACTTATTTCTGATGCTTATGTATATCACAAAAGAAGGGTAGATTTACGTTCTTTTTATCGTCAAGTTCACGTTTTTGGAATGGCACGTATATCATTATATTTGCTACACCCATCTTCTTTAAAACTAGTGCATACACTACCAGCATTATTCATTATAATCTCTCTGATAATGTTGTTAGTATCGTTCTATAATATTTGGTTTATTTTTCCTTTGCTATTTTACTTTCTACTTATTTTTATTGTATCCTCTCTAGAATATAAAAAACTATCCATCGGATTTATTTCAATTATTACATCTGCAATTCAGCTTTATGGATATGGATGGGGATTTTTAAAATCTTACATCAAAAAAGTAATGTTTAGAAAAAACAAAAGCGTTGAAGATGAATTAGAAAAGTATTATAACAAGAAATAAATTATTCTACAATAATCATTATAAGAAAGATATCTAGTCTTCTTTAGATCCGTAAGCCAAATCGCCAGCATCACCCAAACCTGGCACGATGTATGAATGTTCATCTAATTCTGGATCAACAGCAGCAGCCCAGATAGTAGTATTTGTATCAGGAAATTTTTCTTTTAAATAATCAACAGCTTGTTGACTTGCTATAATTGTAGCAATATGAACATGTTTTGGCTTTCCTTTTGTCAGTAATGCATGATATGAAAGTTCCATACTGCCGCCAGTTGCAAGCATTGGATCTGTAATAATGAGTGTTTTGTCGGTTATTAAAGGAGAAGCTATGTATTCAATATGTACATTAAATGAAAACTGATTTTCTTTATACTTCCTATAAGCTGAAACAAAAGCATTTTCAGCTCCATCAAAAAAATTAAGAAAACCCTGATGATATATCAAGCCAGCTCTTAGAATTGTTGCAATCACAATGTTATTATCAGGCAAAGAAACTTCTGTTTCACCAAGAGGAGTTTTTATTGTTTTACTCGTATAATTTAAATCTTTACTTATTTCATAAGCCATTATCTCACCAATACGTTCGATATTTTTTCTAAATCTTAAACGGTCGTTCTGCACGTCGACATCTCTAATTTCTCTAACGAAGGTATTTATTAAAGAATTCTGTTCTGTAAAGTTTACAATTTTCATAGGGTAATGTTTACGATAACAATAAATTAAATAGCTAAAGACAAAGGTAACAGAAATATATATTTTTATAAACTTTTCTCACAAAAATATCTTTTACTAACTAGAGTTATAATTTACATTTAATTAAAGAAATATTTCTCTAATTAATAGTGGTATAAAAAAATAATATTTATCTTTGTCATCATTCAATACAAATATCTGACAAAATGATATATTAGTACGAATAAATTAATTAAAACTTATACAAATGACAAAATTAGATTTAAGTAAGTATGGTATAACGGATGTAAAAGAAATCATTCACAATCCATCATACGAACTACTATTCGAAGAAGAAATAAATCCAAATCTTGAAGGTTACGAAAAAGGACAGGAAACGGAACTTGGAGCTGTTAATGTAATGACAGGAGTTTTTACTGGCCGTTCTCCTAAAGATAAGTTTATCGTTAAAGACGACGTAACTAGAGATACAATATGGTGGACTACTCCAGAATCACCAAACGATAATAAACCTACTACTCCAGAAGTATGGAATGATTTGAAAGAACTAACAACAAATCAACTTTCTGGTAAAAAATTATATGTTGTAGATACTTTTTGTGGCGCTAACGAAAATTCTCGCTTAAAAGTTCGCTTCATTATGGAAGTAGCATGGCAAGCTCACTTTGTGAAAAATATGTTTATCCGTCCTACTGAAGAGGAATTAGCAAACTACGGAGAGCCAGATTTTGTATCATTAAACGCTTCAAAAACTACTAACACTAAATGGAAAGAGCATGGCTTAAACTCTGAAGTTTATACTGTATTTAATCTTACAGAGAAAATGCACGTAGTTGGTGGAACCTGGTATGGTGGAGAAATGAAAAAAGGTATCTTCGCAATGATGAACTACTACCTACCTCTAAAAGGTATGGCATCCATGCACTGCTCTGCCAACGTTGGTAA
The DNA here is from genome assembly GCA_012840785.1 of Bacteroidales bacterium. Classification (GTDB taxonomy): domain Bacteria; phylum Bacteroidota; class Bacteroidia; order Bacteroidales; family Dysgonomonadaceae; genus UBA2632. The sequence goes on along the minus strand of DUVZ01000226.1, from coordinate 30,255 downwards.
AGATGGTGATACAGCAATTTTCTTTGGTCTATCGGGAACAGGAAAAACAACTCTTTCTACCGATCCAAATCGTGCTCTTATAGGTGACGACGAACATGGTTGGGACGATGATGGCGTATTCAACTTTGAAGGTGGTTGCTATGCAAAAACTATCAATCTTGATAAAGAATCAGAACCAGATATTTATGCAGCCATCAAACGCGACGCTCTATTAGAAAACGTAACGGTTGACGAAAATGGTAAAATTGATTTCAACGATAATTCAGTAACTGAAAACACGCGCGTATCATATCCAATTTACCATATCGACAATATTGTTAAACCAGTTTCAAGAGCGGGTCATGCAAAGAAGGTTATTTTCCTAACTGCTGACGCTTTTGGAGTATTACCTCCAGTAGCAAAACTTACTCCTGAACAAACAAAATATCACTTCTTGTCAGGATTTACAGCTAAGCTAGCAGGTACTGAAAGAGGAGTAACATCGCCTCAACCTACATTCTCTGCATGTTTTGGTGCTGCTTTCCTTTCACTTCACCCAACCAAGTATGGTGAAGAACTAGTGAAAAAGATGGAAGCTAGCGGTGCAACAGCTTATCTTGTAAATACAGGATGGAACGGTACTGGCAAGCGTATTTCGATTAAAGATACACGTGGTATTATCGATAGAATTTTGGATGGTTCGATAGATAAAGCGGAAACAAAAATAATTCCATACTTTAATCTTGAAATTCCTACTTCTCTAAAAAATGTTGATGACAAAATTCTAGATCCTCGCGATACATATGCTGATGTAAAAGAGTGGGATGACAAAGCTAAAAATCTAGCAGAACTTTTCATTAAAAACTTTGAGAAATACACAGATAATGAAGAGGGTAAAGCATTAGTATCTGCAGGTCCTCAACTATAATTTGTGCATACAAGTTATTTAAAACAAAAAAAGAGTGGAATTTCCACTCTTTTTTTTGCTTTATACTTTATATCTCTATTCTTCTGTATTATCAATATTACAATCCATATTGAGCTGATATTTCAAGCATTCTTTCAATAGATTTTACCGCCTTAACTCTTACATTCTCATCAACTGTAATTTCGGGTTCTTCATTCTTCAAACACAAGTAGAGTTTTTTTAGTGTATTCAATTTCATGTAAGAACATTCATTACAAACACACTCTTCCTCCTCTGGAGGCGCAGCTATAAAAGTTTTATTAGGGTTTTGCTTTTTCAATTCATGCATAATGCCCCACTCAGTTGCAATAATAAACTCGTTGAGGGTTGAATCTGTTGCATATTTTAGAATTGAAGATGTAGATCCCACATGATCTGCAACCTCTAAAATATACTTTCTACACTCAGGATGAGCCAATATCTGTGCGTTTGGATATTCCTCTTTAAGTTCTAATATTTTTTTCAAGGAAAACTGCTCGTGAACATGACAAGCACCATCCCACAAAAGCATTTTTCTTCCTGTTACACTATTAATATAACTGCCTAAATTTTTATCAGGTCCAAATATTATATTTGTATCTTCTGGGAGTGAATCAATAATTTGTTTTGCATTACTCGATGTAACTACTATATCAGTTAATGCTTTTACTGCGGCTGTAGTATTTACATAGGAGATGACAGTATGTCCAGGATTTTCATTAATAAACGCTTCAAAATCGTCAGCCGGACAACTATCAGCTAATGAACATCCAGCTTCTTTGTCTGGGATAAGAACTTTTTTATAGGGTGACAAAATTTTAGCAGTTTCACCCATAAAATGAACACCACACATCACAATCATCTTATTCTGCGTTTTAGCTGCCCACTGAGCAAGAGCTAAGCTGTCTCCTACATAGTCTGCTATATCTTGTATTGCGGCATCCTGGTAGAAGTGTGCAAGTATTAAAGCGTCTTTTTCTCTACGCAGCAAGTTTATCTGCTCAATGATTTTTTTTTCTGATTTCAATGAATTATTAACTGACATATTATTATATATATTGTTTTAATTTACAAAAAAAAAGAATGGTAATAGTATTAGCCTGTTGATACTGTTGATAATTTATAGGTCTAATATTATGATATTAAGTTATTAATAAAATACTTATTCTTATAAATAGTTTATCAACAGCTATTATTTTTATTATATGCTATAAATCATCTCCTTACAAACGTTATCAAATAATGTTGATAAAGTTCAAAGTTAATAAATAATTTTCTCAAATAGCCCGTTTCCTTGTTTAAAAGCTGATGAAGTTATTTTGATAGATAAAAATAAGTTTTTGATGTTTTCTCAAAACTGTATTTGCTTACACTTTTATTTATCATTTACAAATTTAAATATCAACTTTCCATTCACATTTTATCAACAAGTTATAAACATAAAAATAGTCTCTCTTTTCAATAGATTATTATTATCGTTATTAATAATTGAAAATGAATAGATTATCTTAAAACTGAATCATATTTAAATTTCAATGGTGTATATAATGTTAATTGGCATTTAAACTGATTGTCTCAAACAATATCTTTTACTATATTTGCTATGCCTTATCTAGAAAAAACAAAATGAAATATATATATACAATATTATCTATAGTTATTGCATCGTTATTGATGGGATGTATGTCCACAATAAAAATAGCGTCAGTAGTTGAAAAAAACAAGGATGGAGATTTTTTATTAAAATGGGAAGTTAGTCCTGATGTGGAAGGAGAGATAGATATCTATTCAGCTATGAGTGATACCTCTATCAGAAATTTTACACCTAAAGGGAAAAAGCTTGTAGAAGAACAATTTGCTCTACTGAATCCAACTGGATCAGGCTTGCGTGAGTTTTTCATACTTAAAACAAGTGGAGTTACTTCAGGAATAATTTCTAACAGAGTTATTGATATGGATAACATTTCAAATTTTAGAGATTTGGGTGGTTATTTTACAAATGATGAAAGTCAAATTAAATGGGGGAGTATATATAGATCGGGACATTTGAGCAACTCTAATTTATTTGATCAAGATAAAATAAAAAGATTGGGAATTAAAACAATAATAGATTTAAGAACGGAAGCCGACAGAAAAGCACGTCCTTATTTTATAAATGTACCAAAAATAAATATCCCTATTGAGTCTGGTGACTTTATTACTATTAAAGACAAAATACTTAAAGAAAATTTTAATAGAAGCGAAACTATTCTTTATATGCAAAATGCCTATAAAGAAATTGTAGAAAATAATAAGGAAAAATATGCTGAGATGTTTGATGTATTACTAGATAAAAATAATTATCCTGTACTTATTTCATCACATTTAGGAAAAGATAGAGCGGGTATTGCTTCTGCCTTATTGTTATACGCTTTAGGTGTTCCAGAATATATAATAGAGGAAGACTATTTGGCTTCAAATAATTATATAGATCCAAAGAAAACTATAACTTTTTCCGAGCCTTTAACCGAATCATTGCAAGAAGCTATGACAGCCCTCTTTTCAGCCAATAGGGCATATTTAGGTTTTGCTTTTGATTATATACGTGAAACTTATGGGTCTATTGATAATTACTTGGAAAAAGAAGTACGTGTATCCAAAGGAAAAATGATTATTCTAAGAAAATTAATGCTTTATAACCCATAATGAGTTGTATTTAAATATTTATACTTACCTTTGTCGCCGATTTTATTTATAGTGCTTTAAATTCTTTCCTTTTATATTTCAGGTTATCAATTTAACAAATCGCTTTTAAGAAAATCATTATATATTATTGGTATTCGTATTTTTCTCTCATATTTTTTATAATGTCGTATGATGTGGGGTAAAGAGGAGAATGTTGATTGCCATCACACATTATTATTATAAAAAAATGAAAACATTTGATCAACTTGGTCTTTCTTCAGAAATTGTTAAAGCAATAGAAGAATTAGGATTTGACCAACCTATGCCTGTACAAGAGGAAGTAATTCCTTTATTACTGGCAAAAACTCGCGATATTATCGCACTTGCACAAACTGGAACTGGTAAAACAGCAGCTTTCGGTTTGCCTATCATTCATAAAATAGATGTAAGCCAGAAGGTGCCACAAACTTTGATTTTGTGTCCAACTCGTGAATTATGTCATCAAATTTCTGGAGATCTTGTCGATTATTCAAAATATGTTGATGGTATTAAAATTTTGCCAGTTTATGGCGGTTCTAGTATTGAAAGCCAAATTCGTTCTTTGAAGCGAGGTGTTCATGTTATTGTAGCTACACCAGGTAGACTAATTGACTTGCTTAATAGAAAAATTATGTCTCTCGATTTGGTTCATACTGTAGTTTTAGACGAAGCAGACGAAATGCTTAACATGGGTTTTACAGAAAGTATCGATGATATTTTATCTCGTGTTCCAGATGGTCGTAGCATGTTGTTGTTTTCTGCAACCATGCCAAAAGAGATTGCTAGAATCACAAAGAAATACATGGAAAATCCAAAAGAGATTGTGATTGGGCGTAAAAATGAAGGAGCACTTAATGTTAAGCATATATACTATATGGTTGCTGCTCGTGATAAATATTTGGCATTAAAACGTATTGCCGATTACTATCCAAATATCTATGCAATACTTTTTTGTCGTACTCGACGCGAAACGCAAGAGATTGCAGATAAGCTTATCCAAGATGGATACGATGCAGATTCGCTACATGGAGAACTTTCGCAGAGTCAACGCGATTTGGTAATGAATAAATTTCGCAATAAAAACCTGCAGTTTTTAGTTGCAACTGATGTTGCAGCTAGAGGACTTGATATAGATGATATTACTCACGTTATCAATTATAGTTTACCCGACGATGTAGAAAGCTATACCCACAGAAGTGGAAGAACTGGTAGAGTAGGAAAAAATGGAACTTCAATTTCGATAATTCACCTAAAAGAAAAAGGGAAAATAGCTCAATTTGAAAGAGCTATCAATAAGAGTTTCGAAAAACGCACACTTCCATCAGGAGATGTTATTTGTGAAAAACAACTTTTCAATTTTGTTGATAAAATTGAGAAGGTGAAGGTTAACGATGAAGAGATAGAGCATTTGCTTCCATCGATATATAGAAAACTAGAATGGCTAGAAAAAGAAGATATCATTAAGCGTATTGTATCTTTAGAATTTAATAGCCTTTTAGAATACTATAACTCTGCAGAAGAGATAATAGAGCCAACCGAACGTTCATCTAAAAAAGGAAGAGACGATAGAAAATCATTTGATAGAGGTAGAGATAGTAGCCGAATGGCTGAAAAAGGATACACACGAATTTTTATCAATATTGGAAAGATGGATGGTGCAAATCCTGCCAACTTGATGGGATTTATTAATGATCATGTAACTGAAAAAGTGCGTATTGGAAAAATAGATTTGCTTAAAAACTTCTCGTTTTTTGAAGTGCCAGAAGAGGTTGCTCCAAAAGTTGTAAATACTTTTAAAGGACTTTTTGTTGAAGATAGAAAACTGATTGTTGAAGTAGCACAGCAACCAAATAATAATTCAAACACACAAGAAAGGAAGTTTAATAAAAAAAGAAGACGTCCAAAAGGTAGGCGTTATTAATAGAGTCTTAAGAAGTTAGGGTTTTTTTATAAATAGCAGGATTAATGTTTATTAGTCTTGCTGTTTTTTTATGATTAAATAATTAAAGAATTATTTCTTTAATGCGTGGAAATTCAAAAAAAATGGTTTACTTTGTATCGTTAACTGTATAAGTTCAATGATTTTATTATAAGCTATTTACACATTTAATATTTTAAGTCCTTAGAGTGTGCAAAATAGCTATAATAATTTGAATTATATGACATATTAACATCAATCTAATAGAATAGATTACAATTATATCAATTTTAAAATATAACCATTATGAATCAAAAACTGTTAATTAGAGATCTTACATTAAGAGATGGGCAACAATCAGCTTTTGCCACTCGCATGAATCAAAATCAAATTGATCGTGTTTTACCTTTTTACAAAGATGCCAATTTCTATGCTATGGAAGTTTGGGGTGGAGCTGTTCCAGACTCTGTAATGCGCTATTTAAATGAAAGTCCATGGGATAGACTTGAAAAAATAAATGAAGGTGTAGGAAAAGCATCTAAATTAACAGCTCTTTCACGTGGTAGAAACCTCTATGGTTATGCACCATATACAGATGAAATTATTGACGGATTTTTCAAAAATGCTGTATCATCAGGTTTAGATGTAATGCGTATTTTTGATGCTTTGAATGACGTTGATAACATCAAATCGAGCGTTAAGTCTATTAAAAAGTACGGTGGAATGGCAGATTGCGCTATTTGCTACACAGTAGATCCTAAATTTGAAGGAGAATTAGGAGCTAATTACGTAGACGTATTTACTGATGAGTACTTTGTGAACAAAGCAAAGGAAATGAGAGATTTAGGAGCTGACATGATTACAATTAAAGATATGAGTGGACTTATTCCACCATCTCGTGTTAGAACTTTAATTCCTTTAATTAAGGAAGAAATCGATCTACCAATTGATTTTCACACTCACTGTACTCCAGGTTTTGGTCTTGGTGCTGTTCTTACAGCTATCATGACAGGAGCAGACATTATAGATACAAATATATGGAATTTTGCAGGTGGTCCTGCTGCTCCAGCAGTTGAGCTTGTTTATATATTCGCAAAAAAGTTAGGTATTGAGTTTGATGTGAATATGGAAGCTGTTGCTAAAATTAACAAAGAACTTTATGAAATTCGTAAAGAGTTGGATGCTTTTGATGCTGTGAAGCAATTCCCAAATCCATTCAACCCACTAACTGATAAGCTTCCAGCTCATATAGACAAAGAATTTGATAAGGCTATCGAATCAGTAAGAAACTTCAACGAAGAAGATTTATTGGCTGCATGTCATGCAATCGAGGAGTATTTCAATTTCCCAAAACCAAACGAGTTGGTAAAGGATGCAGAGATACCAGGAGGTATGTACACAAATATGGTTGCTCAATTGAAGCAATTCAATTCTATGGATATACTTGAAGATGCTATGAAGCTAATTCCAAGTGTGAGATTAGATGCTGGTTTACCACCACTTGTTACTCCTACTAGTCAAATTGTAGGTGCACAAGCTGTAGCTTCTGCTCTTAATAGCAACAATAATAGAGAAAAATATGCTAACCCTTCTAATCAATTCGTTGCTTTAGTTAAAGGTCAGTATGGTAAAACTCCAGTTGCTATCGATCCAGAGTTTAGATTAAAAATTACAGGATCTAAAGAAGAAATTCCTTATGATACTTCTAATTACAAACGCCAAGAGAATCCAATTTTAGAAGAGTTTGGTGGCGTGCGTTTGGCTCAAAATGAAAAAGAAGAGTTGCTTCTCGAGTTGTTCCCAACAGTTGGTTTAACCTACTTGAAAGGACTTCGTAAAAAAGAATACGAATCTAAAAATGCTCCTGCAGAAGCTGCTACAGCTGAACTAAAGAAAGATGTAGTTGAAACTGAATCACAAGAGCCTTCTGAAGTTATCGAGAGCCCAATGCCTGGTAACATTATGGAGATATCTGTAAAAGTAGGTGATAAAGTTGAAGCAGGTCAGGTTGTTTTAATATTAGAAGCCATGAAAATGGAAAATGATATTGAAGCTGAAACCTCTGGAACTGTAAGCAAAATATTAGTAGAAGTAGGTTCGGCTGTACAAGCTGGAGCTCCTCTTATTGAAATTGTTTAGTTTCAAAAGCTAGATAAATTAATGTTATAGGTTTTTTTAAAACCTACAACAGCTACTATAAATTATTACAAGCGTTTAAAAAAACTTGATGTGAGAGCATTAAAGATTTAAACGCTTGTTTTATTATGATTTAAACTCCTAAAAAGGAATAGTTATTTTGTCAGGGCTCTTTTTTGTATATTTGTATTTAAATTAAACGAGCAAAACTTTATGGCACGTAAAAAATTAACTCCTATACAAATGGGATTTATTGCCTTACTATGGGTATTTTTTGTGGTTTTTATTATTGTTTACTCATCAGAAATAACTGGACCTACAATTGTTTCTATTATTATATCGGGCATTATTGTTTTTATACCTATATATAAAAGTTTCAGAAAACAGTAGTTTTTATTTATTTTGAAATCTATTTTTGATAGAAAGTTCTGATAATTATTAATTGGTTGTTGTAGAGCTAAAAACTAAAATGCTCATTCAGTAAGAGGTAAATTAAATTATTATCCACTCATTTATATCTATATAGCTTTGTTTTATTATTGTTTAATTGAAAAAGTGGTGTTTTATTTTTTTTATATTGATAATTACACTATTTTTGCACACTGAAATGAAACATGGTCCGGTAGCTCAGCTGGATAGAGCAACAGCCTTCTAAGCTGTAGGTCCTAGGTTCGAATCCTAGTCGGATCACATTCATAAAACACACCTATCATTAATTTGACAGGTGTTTTTTTTGCTCTCAGCATTCAAAAAGCTATCTTTGAAATATGATTAAACAAACGGAAATATTTAAGAGTATTATATTCTTGCTGATAGTTTTTATTGCCACTTCATGCCTATCCAAGCAAGATGAAACATATACAGACACTGCTCATAAAGAGGATGATAGTATTTATGCTTACGGAATATGTGTAGATTCATTGGATATGAATTATTATAAAATTGAAAGTGGAGATTATTTATCATCAATCTTAATGAATTTGGGTTTTACAGGGAGTGATGCTGAACTTATAACTGAAACTATTACTCCCCACTACCCTCCATCAAAACTACAAATAGGAAATACCTATGCTGCTATTTGTACACCCGATACAACATCGGCTATACAATATTTGGTGTTTGAGAAATCTAAATCTGATTATGTGGTTGTAGATTTATCTTCGGATAGTTTAAAAGTACACGAATCAACAAAGCCAATAACCTTGAAGCGTAAATATGCAGAAGGCACAATCACATCTTCGCTTTGGAATTCGATAATTGAATCTGGTGCATCGCCCATGTTGGCACTTAAATTGTCTGATTTATATGCTTGGCAGGTAGATTTTTTTGGAATAAAGAAAGGCGACTCGTTTCGTTTGATTTATGATGAAGCTTGGATAGATGACACCACTTTTCTAGATATAGCCTCCATAGGGGGTGCACAATTCTTTCATAACGATAGAGAATATATTGCAGTTCCCTTCAAGCAAGATTCGATAAGAGAATATTTTGATGAAGAAGGCAACAGTTTGCGTAAACAGTTTCTAAAAGCACCCTTAGATTTTTTCAGAATTAGCTCTAGATTTTCAAATTCTCGTTTTCACCCTGTGCTTAAGAGATATAGGGCACATCATGGAGTTGACTATGCCGCACCAACAGGGACTCCTGTGAAAACTGTGGGAGATGGAGTAGTGATTTCAAAAGGGTATCAGAGAGGTGGTGGTGGTAATTATCTTAAAGTAAAGCATAATTCGGTGTACACTACCACTTACATGCATTTGAGTCGTTTTGCCAAGGGAATACAAAAAGGGAGCTCTGTTAGGCAGGGTGAAGTAATAGGCTATGTAGGGGCTACAGGACTTGCCACAGGACCGCATTTGGATTACAGAGTGCATAAAAACAATCAACCAATCGATCCACTAAAAATGGAAGCTCCACCTTCATATCCAGTTAAACCCGAATTGATGGATAGCTTTTTGGTGATTCGTGATAGTGTGATGATGGAACTTGATAGTTTGCGCATAACTGCTCATAATATTGCGAAATCTGATTCAATAAGTCAACATCAAGTCTATTCTGAATCTGTTCGATAGATATTTTATTATCAATTCAATTATTTACGCCTTCTTTTTCTTAGAAGGCTTCTGTTTGTTGTGTCAACACTTCTGATAAAATAGACTATATTTGCACATAAAAATTGTATTATTCAATAAACGACATTGCATCAATGAGACATAAACTTTTAATTGTATTGCTATCTATCTTTGCCATTTCATCGGCACAAACCAAACCAACACAAAAATGGTTGGATCAAAAGTTTTCGATGTTTATCCATTTCGGTTTGTACTCGGAGTATGGGGGGGTGTACGATGGCGAACCTGTAAAACGTGGATACAGCGAACAGATACAATCGTTTGCCGGAATATTTAGCGACTGGTATGCAGCTACAGCCTATGAGTTTAATCCTACAGAGTGGAACGCTGACAGTGTTGTATCATTAGCAAAAGATGCAGGTATGCGCTCTATTGTGCTTACATCTAAGCATCACGATGGCTTTTGCATGTATCACTCTCGGTATACGCCTTTCAATATTGTAGATGCAACTCCTTACGGAAGAGATTTGATGAAAGAGCTTGCTGATGCTTGCAGGCGTGGTGGTATAGAGTTTGGAGTATATTATTCTCTTATCGATTGGCACTTTCCTCAGGCATATCCAATTTCTAGTCATAATGCCGACCCTATTACACCACAACACTTTGAGTTTAATATGAATCAAGTGAGAGAGATAATGACCAATTACGGCGATATTTCAGAAATTTGGTTCGATATGGGTTCGCTTACACTTCAACAAAGCAAACAACTCTACGAATTGGTTGATGAATTGCAACCAAACTGTATGATTAGTGGAAGGTTGGGTAATGATTATGTAGATTTTAGCGTAATGGCAGATAATGAATACCCCGATTATAAACTGGGCGTTCCATGGCAAACAGCCGCATCTATTTTTAATGAAACATGGGGATATCGTTCGTGGCAAGAACGTGGAAGTGTTGAGGATAAAGTAGATGAGAAGATAAAAAGTTTGATAAAGGTTATTAGCCGTGGGGGTAACTATCTATTAAATATTGGTCCTCGTGGCGATGGCTCTGTTGTTGAGTTCGAAAGTGATGTGCTGCAACAGATAGGAGAGTGGGTAACCATTAATAGTGAAGCTATTTATGGCTCCACTGCCAACCCGTTTCATGACGTTTATCAATGGGGAGATATTACTGCAAAAGAGAGTGCTTTATACTTGTTTGTAGAAGAGACACCCTCTACTGGTGAAATACTGTTGTCAGGATATGAGGGTAGGGTAGATGAAGTGAAAGTTTTAGGCTACAACCAAGCATGCAATTATACAGAAACAAGAGATGGATTAAAAATCTACTTACCAACATTAGATTCTAAAGATATTCCTGTATTGAAAGTATCTTTTAAGGATGAATTTAAGGTAAAGCCTTACAATATTGTTCAATCGGGCATGCTCTCTCATCACAATGCTCTGCACACTTATGGACATTCGAGCCAAGATTACTATGGTGGATATAAAAGTTTGATAGGTTATGATTGGAATTTTAGCAGTAGAAGAAACAGAGTAAAGCCAACAATATACTTTTCTGAGAATGAAATAGGCAAACTAGTATCTATTTCTATCGATGAAACAGAGCAACAAGTGAATCTAACTAACGAAAACGCTACAACTATGTATCTACCCAAAGGGAGTGTGAAATGGGGAGCTCTCTATAGTAAGAGAGGAAGAGGAGTATTTGGATATATAGAAGAAGAGCAAGGAGAATTGATTTCTAAAGATGCAATAGAAGATAGTTGGACACCTATACAAGGTTTCAGCTATGGAGAGAAGCAAGAAATGAATTTAAGACCTCGCGGTAGTATGCTTTTGATGCAAGAGATAGTGTCGAGTAAAAATCAAACCATTGCAGTAGAAGTAGGTAGTGGCAATGCTGTGTATATATTGCTTAATGGAGAGTATATTACAGCACACTTTTCTCCACAGCGAAAAGAGTGGCAAAAAGAGACCGTGTTGCTGCCTTTAAAGAAAGGCGATAATCAGTTGGTAATAAAATACTTCAATCGATTTGAAGACAAGTTGTACTATAGCATTCAACCAATGGATAGTTGGCAAATTTATTCTCAACAGATACAACCTGTAGATTTGAGCAAAAATAAAACTCATAAAGTTTCTTTAAGATTGGCACAACCCATTTCGAAAGTATCTCCATTGAGATTAAACAATGTTGAAATAAAGGTGTTTTAATCACTCTTTAAGCTGTATAATAAACAACTGAGAATAGAATTTATAGAATGAAAATAGGCAATATCACTTTTCCCAAATATCCCGTGTTTTTGGCTCCCATGGAAGATGTTACAGATATATCTTTCAGATTGTTATGCAAGAAATTTGGTGCAGACATGGTTTACACCGAGTTTATATCGAGTGATGCACTTATTCGTAATGTGCAAAAGACACACCAAAAGCTCACTATTTCAGAAGATGAGCGCCCCGTAACTATTCAAATATATGGTCGCGACCCAGAAGCAATGGTGGAAGCTGCTAAAATTTGCGAAGAGGCAAATCCTGATATTATCGATATCAATTTTGGTTGCCCTGTAAAGAAAGTGGCTGGTAAGGGTGCAGGATCTGGTATGTTGCGAACGCCAGAGTTGATGCTCGATATAACTAAAAAGGTGGTTGATGCTGTGAATATACCCGTTACGGTGAAAACCAGGTTGGGTTGGGACAACGATTCTAAAATAATAGTGCCGCTTGCCGAGCAGTTGCAAGATTGTGGTATAGAGGCACTCACCATCCATGGGCGTACACGTGCTCAGATGTATACAGGCGAGGCAGATTGGTCGTTGATAGCCGATGTAAAGAACAATCCTCGCATGCATATTCCCATTATTGGAAATGGCGATGTAAACTCTCCAGAGGTTTGTAAACAGCGTTTTGATGAAACCGGAGTAGATGCAGTGATGATTGGGCGTGCATGTTTTGGTGCTCCATGGATATTTCGTGAGGTGAAACACTATTTAGAAACTGGTGAGTTGCTACCAAAGGAGTCTTTTCAATGGTATTTAGGTGTTCTCAAACAACAAGTATTGCAATCGGTAGAGATGATAGATGAGCGAAGGGGAATATTGCATATTCGTCGTCATTTGGCTGCTTCTCCTCTTTTTAAGGGAATACCCGATTTTAGACCAACACGCATAGCTATGCTAAGGGCTAATACTTTAGAAGAATTATTTGAAATTATGGATAGCATTGGAGAACGTTTTCAATTGCATTAAACCAACTATGTTGCAAACAATCAAACGGCTATAGGGTATTAAACTTCATAAATCAAAAAAGAGATGAGAAATAAGATATTACTTTTTACTGCTCTATTTGCATTTATATTTAATGCATCGGCACAAAATTCTATTGTTACAGATGTGTTTGAAGAGTTTGTAGAAAACAAAATTGAGCGTTTGCAACATCTTATTGGCTTTGATGATAATCAAGCAGAAGAGCTAAAGGAACTAGAGTTGAATTTTCTTCATGATGTGAATGCTGCAGAAAATTGTTTCTTATGTAGAACCAAGAAGAGAATAAAAAAATTGAACAGAGAGAGGGATAAGGACTTGCAGCGTATTCTTACCCGTGAGCAATATATAAAATACCATGCTATTGACAATAATTTGTTGCAAAAAGACCCTCCAATACAAGTGTGATCAAAAAAATAAGGCAACCATAAACAAGTTGCCTTAATTATATTGTATACTATTATTGTGTTTATTTCATCTCCTTAAATTCCATTGGAGTTATCTTCATATTGTCTAATAATAGAGGTTTTGCTTCATCTTTTTCAGATGCAATTTCTATCATTTCTCTTTGGTTGCTGCGTGTAGATGTTGGCTCGACAGGTTTATAGCTTACATCACTTGTAATTAAATAGAGTGCTTGTCCCAAAAACACATCTTGCACATCTCCCAATGGCTTCCAGAAGCTTAAATATCCAAAGCCTTCTTTTAAAGGATAATCGGGTTTTAAATATCCTGGATTTATAAAGTCTTTCCCATTACTATCTTTGTATATGGCAACAATAGGTTGCATTGCCCAGTTTTTAAAGGTCTGTTTTTGTGTTTCCGATAAACTCTCCTCTTTGTATATAGCTTGCCCATACTTGCTGTCATAAGGGTGTAGCGTCCACGATGCAGTATATTTGCCGCTAGTTTCGTCTCCAATATGAATTACATTGGACTCTCCCATTATAGCACGCGTGCAAAACGTAGTAAGCTCCGATGCCGATGCTGATCTATCTGTAGCAATAATATAAACTTTGTCGAGGTTTAGATTGGCGTCCAAGGGATTTGGTTCTTCATTCTTTTTATATGTGCCCAATGTTGTACTTCTACTCCAACCCTTTTCATCATACAATTTATTTAGATATGCGTTATAGGTGAGCGTTGTTAGCACAGCATTGTTTTTAACTGATGCTTGTGGTGCAAATAGCGATATTAAATAAGATGCTGCTGTGAGCCCTCCACCAGGATTGTAGCGTAAATCCAGCACTAAATCTGTTACGTTTTCACTTTTAAATCTAGCAAAAACATCGAAAAGCTCTTTATTGTAATTGCTAGTAAAGTTTGTATAAAACAGGTAGCCTATTTTTTTATCTCCTATTTCATAAATATTGTTGTAGAGTACAGGGTTGGTTTTAGTTATTCTAGGTGTTACCTCTACCTCTTTATTCTCTACTATTTTATTGTCTATAAGCCTGTAAATTGTAAAAGAGGCACTATTTCCGCCATACAAAATATCTATATCTCGTTGAGATATTTGATTAGAACCTGGTTTTAAAGAAATGGGTTGTCCGTTAATCTTCCCAATCAAATCAAGCCGCTCCATGCCAGCCTCCGAAGCAGGTGTGTTTTCAAATACATATCTTATAAGTGCAAAAATATTATCACCTATTTTATAAAACCCACCAATTGAATACCCAAAAGATTTTGGTTCTCCGGCAAAATCTGCAATTAGCCCTTCAGCATCATCTGTTAGCCACGACCAACTGTTGTCTGTATCTGTTTTATAAAGCAAACTTTTAAAATACTTGTGAGGATCTGCATCACTCACAGTTGGTTTTTTATCTAACATGTTGTCGCTCCACAAATAATACAACGACAGTCCATCATATACAAACTGAGAGATCAAAGGAATATCTTCAGTTGGTTTTGGCAGGTCGTTCTTGTCGGAGCACGAAGTGGCTACTAATGATAGTGCTAATATAAGTAGTAGTAAATGGAGCTTTTTCATAATTCTAAAGAGTTTAAATCATATAGTATATTAGAAAAACATATTAGCCGATAGTTTAATCTAGGTATAGTAAATATCAATAAATTAACTCACCTTTTCCTTGTCTAATAATTACAGGAAGATCACCAGTACAGTCTACCACAGTTGAGGGTTCTATTCCTCCATCTCCACCATCAACAACAATATCTGCAACATTTCCCCATTTTTCGTAAATAAGTTCGGGATTTGTTCTATACTCAATATCTTCATCTTCGTCGCCTTTTACAGATGTTGTCATTATGGGGCTGCCTAGTTGATTAACCAATTCTCTTATAATATTATTATCCGGAACACGTATACCTACAGTTTTTTTCTTTTTATAAATTCTAGGTAGAGTGGAGGTTGTGTTTAGAATAAAAGTAAATGGACCTGGCAGATTTCGGCGCATAAGTTTAAATGTTGCAGTATTTATTCTCGCATATTCGCTAATATCGCTCAAATCATAACAAATAATAGAGAGGTTATTTCTATCAGGATTAATACCTTTCAAGGCACATATTTTTTCTACTGCACGCACATTCATAGCATCGCATCCAAATGCATAGAGGGTGTCGGTGGGATAGATAACTATACCACCACTGCGCAGCACTTCAATTACTTTGTCAATCTCGCGCTGGTTGGGACTATCTTCGTACAATTTTACTAACATATTACAAATATAGATTAAAAAGCTTGTTAGTACAATTATTTTAATGATATTATCGATAAGTGAGTTAATAGAGAGATGGAGTAGGTATCTATTTACTACATTATCTAGGTTGACAACTACTCGAATGTGTCGAATGTAATAAAGTCTATTTTTGTTTCTAATTGTGAATTGTTGTTTAATCTGCACACTGTCTATTTGGTAATTTATTGACATATCTTTTCAAAGCATTTTGTATGTCTACAAAATGACTGAAACAGTTGAAACTTGAATCTACCACGGTAGATGAGGTTAGAAAAGTATTATTTTTGTTTCGTTGTCCAAATTTGTGGCATTCATCTCATAAAATTCTGATTTTAGATATATAATCCTCTCTTCGACAGTCTTTTTTTCAATTTTGCACTGTTCTTTATTTTTTCATGGCTTTTTTCTCTCTTGTTTTTTAGGAAAAATACCGTTTTAGCACTTCAAAGCATTTCTACGGTGGTAGATTCAATTTTCAAGCTATGAAATTTCAATCTACTGCGGTAGATTTGATTTTCAGGAGATGAACGCCCAATCTACGACGGTAGATTTGATTTCCAGTTTTTTATGCTGTATCTACGAATGAATTATAAAAAACAGAGGGCTATTGTTTGCAAATTGATAGTTGTGCAAAAAGTGAAAGCGGTGTGAGTGTAAGATATAGCAGCTTGTAAGAAACTAAAACAGACTTTTTCAATAAGGTTTAAGAGTGAGATTGGTTTAAAAGCTCCTAAATAAGCTACGATTGTAGTCTGTAAAAAGCCTCTTTGTTAGTAATGTTTAACAAATCCTCTCTTGCAATTTTCTCCTTCACACATACACTTGCGCCAATTTGAAATTGCAATCTCGCATAAATAAACTTGTTTTTGGCAAATGCAGATACAAATGAGAAAACTCGCACCAGGGAAGGGTTAAAGTTAAAAATGATAATGTTGTTGCTGATTCGATAGTAATTTTATCTATTGTAGAAATGGATACAAAAAAAGCACCCATCTTGCGAAAGGTGCTTTAATTAATCCTTACTTATCAGCCTATAGGCAAGGATATTTTTAAAATCGTACTCGGAGCGGGACTTGAACCCGCACAGCCTATAATGGCCACAAGAGTTTAAGTCTTGCGTGTCTACCAATTCCACCATCCGAGCAGATCTAGAGCGAAAGACGGGACTCGAACCCGCGACCCTAACCTTGGCAAGGTTATGCTCTACCAACTGAGCTACTTTCGCATTAATTCAATAAAAATTCAAATACTGCATTGTTATTTTTCAGAAATAGTCTTTTACTTTTCTCTGTATAAAGAATGCATTGTGTAATTGAATTTATTAAACTCTCTTGTTTAATTTAATTTTGTGCAACTTAATCATACTGCCTCTCTGCAAACCATCTGCTTAAATGACAGCCCTATTATTTTGCGACTGCAAATGTAAGCATGTTTTTAATAAAAGACAAAGAAAAGAGAGGAAAAGATTTATTTTTATGAATAAACATGTTTTAATAGCACTTTTCCTCAGTTTTTATACCTAATGAGATAGAATGTAGCTCCATAAATGCTAAAGCACAGCACCACCTAATATTAAATTGATGCGTTTTAATTCGTCATTATTAAAGTTTAAGTTGTCCAATGCCTGCAAATTATCTTGCAATTGCTCAATTGTACGAGTGCCCACAATGAGCGATGTTACCACGTTTAAGCGTAAAGCCCAAGCTAGCGCCATTTGTGCTAACGACTGATTGCGCTCTTCAGCAATGAGGTTTAGTTGTCGCACTATGGATACAACCTTTTGTGTAATCTGTTCTCTTTTTAAAAAACCATTAGGATTGGCTGCTCTAGAATCAGCTGGAATGCCGTTTAGGTATTTATCAGACAATATACCTTGAGCAAGTGGCGAAAATCCAATAAACCCGCTACCTTCCTTTTCAATTACATCAAACACACCCTCTTCAGGATTGCGATGCATCATATTGTATTTGTCTTGAAATATTAAGCAGGGCACTTGTTGTTGGCGCAAATATGCCATAGCTTGTCTAGCCTCGGCAGGTGGATATTTAGAAATACCTATATACAGAGCTTTACCTTGTTTCACAATATCTACCAATGCTTGCATAGTTTCTTCTATCGGTGTTACACCATCATAGCGGTGCGAATAGAATATATCGAAATACTCCAAGCCTGTTCGTTTTAAACTCTGATTGATGCTCGCCATCAGGTTCTTTCTCGATGATCCATCGCCGTAAGGACCAGTCCACATCAAATGACCTGCTTTTGACGATATTATCATCTCATCTCGATGTGCCATCAAACCATCTTTTAAAATCTTACCAAAGTTTGTTTCAGCCGATCCAGGAGGAGGTCCATAGTTATTAGCCAAATCGAAGTGAGTGATTCCTTTTTCAAAAGCAAACTGAATCATCTTTTTAGCCTCATTATAATTATCGTTCAATCCAAAATTGTGCCACAAGCCCAATGATAGTTTAGGCAGTTGCAATCCGCTAAGTCCACAGTAAGAGTATTTCATAGCCTTTGTTTTATAATGTTGATTTTAATATTGAGGTATTCTTGTTATTTAATCAAAGCTACTCTATTTTAGCTTTCTATCCATATCTTCATCATCAAGCACCGTTAAAATCTTTTTCCCATCGGGTGTAAAGTTTGGTGTAGGACAAGCAAATAATCGGTTCACAATATCTGTAATCTCTTCTACAGATAAAGGTTTTCCATAGTTTATAGCAACCGATCTTGCAAAGGAGAGTGCCAGTTTTTCTTGAATTTCAGATTTTACATCCAATCCTGTTTCAATTATATTTGCTAGCATTGTTTTTATGAGTCGTGCCACATCGGGGTTTTCTATTTCAGACGGAACGCCTTGAATAGCATAAGTATTATTGCCCAAATTGCTTATTTCGAAACCTAGCGACTCCAAATCTTCTTTAATGCTTGGAATAATGGCAGCTTCAGAAGCGCTTAACTCTATCATTTCTGGAAAAAGGACACGTTGCGAAATTCCTTTTTTCTGTACAATACTTTCAAGGTATTTATCGAAGAGGATACGAATATGAGCTCTGCGCTGGTCAATAATCATCAAACCCGATTTTACAGAGGTGAAAATATACTTTTGTTTGTACTGGTAATAATCAGGAAAAGCATCAGAATGCATTTCAGGCAGATTGCTCTCTAGCTTCTTCGTAAAATTGAGCGGAGATGTTTCTCTGTTTTCATCTTCATCGTCGGCAGCAATATCTACATCTTTTTCAAAATCTTTATAAAGCTCTTCCCAGTTCATTCTTGGAGGAGGTGTATAAGCACGCTGTTTAAATGGGTTGTAATTTGGATCTACGTTTACTTGTGGTGAGCGTATTTGTCTCTCTTTATCGAACACAGGAATGGGTATAGAGCCCTCTGTATCGAAATCTATACTGGGCACTGCATTAAACTTACCAAGCGACTCTTTGATGCTCACCATTAATATTTGCCAAATTGCTTGTTCGTTTTCAAACTTTATTTCAGTTTTGGTTGGGTGTATGTTTACGTCAATAGTGTCGGGGTCGACCTGTATGTATATAAAATAATTGGGTCTTTCGGTTGGCTGTATCAAATTTTCGAAAGCAACCGTAATGGCTTTATGAAAATAGGGGTGGCGCATATATCTGCCATTTGCAAAGAAAAATTGATTGGAGCCACGCTTTCTAGCAAATTCGGGCTTGGTGATGTAGCCAAATATTTTCACCAAAGTAGTGTCGATATTTATTTCAAGAAGCTGTTGGTCTATTTTTTTTCCAATTAGTTGGGTTATTCGCTGACGCAATCCTGTTGCAGGCAGTTGTAAAAGTGTTACACCATCATCGATAAGTTTAAACTCGATATCGGGATGAGCTAGAGCAACTCTCTCTATCTCTACAAGTATGTTGCGGCGTTCTGTTTCGTTTCTTTTTAGAAACTTGCGCCTAGCAGGCACATTAAAGAATAGGTTCTTTACTGTTATAGAAGTGCCTTCTGGAGCTGATGTTGGTTCTTGCGATTCAACCCTCGACCCTGCTATTTTTATAAGTGTTCCAACTTCTCTGTCACTAGTTCGAGTTTTAATCTCTACTTGTGCTATTGCCGATATAGATGGTAGTGCCTCGCCTCTAAAGCCCATTGTAGTGAGGGCAAAAAGGTCGCTTGCCTCTTGTATTTTTGATGTAGCATGACGTTCAAAAGCCATTCTAGCATCTGTTTCAGACATACCTTTCCCATTGTCTATTACTTGAATGATGGTTCGCCCCGCATCTTTTATTACTATTTGTATGTGCGTTGCTTTAGCATCAATTGCATTTTCTACCAATTCTTTCACCACAGATGCAGGACGTTGTATAACCTCGCCGGCAGCAATTTGGTTGGCTATAGAGTCTGGTAATAGGTGGATTATATCTGACATGTTGTAAGAATCAGTTTTTTAAAGAGTTCTACATCAACTATTTGTTGAAGTAAATGGAATCATTTATGAAAAGCGCTAATTTTAAGTGTGTTGAGATTATAATTCTCTTGGCAACTATTGAGTTATTTAAAATACATAAAGTAGGCAATAACAATAAGCACAACAAGAAATATAATTAATTTTGTGTTGCGCATTGTGTTCGATTTAGGATTGTCGTCTTCTTTACTTACTTTGCGTCTTACATGTTCGGTATTTCTAATAAACTCTCCTTTTATAGTTGGTTTAAATTCGGTGTCTTCTATTGCACCCAACTCTTTCTTTACTTTCAGCACCCGTTCGTTAAACTCATCTTTATCAGGATTGTAAAGTATGGGCTTGTAATTAAATTTGCGGGGTTTTTTATTATTGTAGAAAAAAAACATAATCGTCTATTTTTGATTGTTGGTTTAGTACAAATATAAGAAAAAATCAGCACATTATTTAATCTCGTATAAATTGACGAGGAGTTACTCGCTTTTCAGTTGGATCTTTTTTGGGTCTTCTAAAAATGTCCATTTTGTTTAGGGGCCTCACATTATCATACCAAATAAAGTCTTTTAGCTTTTTATCTTCAGGCTTTAGTATGCTTAAAGGATTCATTTCTGCAGTGGTGGACGACCAAAGTTTTAGTTTCTGCAATTCGTTTTTTTCTATATCCATCGATAGGTATGCACTTTGGGTCTTATTCAGTCCAATAATTGTACCATCATCTTCTTCTAAGTAGTACAGCGATTCAGCGTCACCCTCTACAAGTATATAGCGGAGCTCTCCATCTTTAAAATGGGCATTCATATTGCGCCCCTTTAGTTGATTGTATTGGTCGTCTTTTTGACGGTCTTGTATGCTGTAAGCATAGTTTTTTACGTGTACTTTGTCTATGGTAGAGTCGTTGAGGTAGATGTTCATCTCTTCGCCAATTATTTGATTGTTCTCGTGCCATAGTATTGGCTCTATATACATATATAGTATGGAGTCTTTTGAGAGATATTCCATAGAGTCGCATACCCCTTGCACATCGTTTCTAAAAAAACGCACATTGTGAAATGCTTTTACTTCTCTATATATCGAGTCGGTAAGCATTGTTAGTGTATCGCCATGAAGAAACAGACTATCTTTTTGTGAATATTCTATTGCAAAAGCAGAGTCTGTAGCTAGTGCAAACTCTGTTTTCTCGTTATAGTAGCCATAGTTGCCTTGCAGTATTACTTTCATTGCTGTATCCTGTAGGTGCATATTTCCATGAACAGTGCCTAAACCATTTGTTCGGTTGTAGTAGATGGTATCTCCAGTGAGTGTCTTGTCTCCGTTGGAGCTAAAAACTGTAGATCGATCTAGCAGTTGAGAGTCGTCGGTAATGGTATTATACCATCCACGTGTTGTGTGAATATAGCCACTATCAGAAACAATGCTAGAGGGACCCAATATATCTACAATTTTGCTACTAGTATTATACTTTAGGGTATCTGCAAATATGGTGTATTGTTTATTTACGAGTTTCACACTATCACTAAACAGAGCTTCATAATTTTCAGGATTGTATTGCCCCCAAAACGAAGTGAGCTCGTTTTTTTCATCCACAAGCATTCCACCATCGAAGTAGTATCCCAAATTGTTCATTCTATCGTAGTTCAAACTATCTGTATAAAGAGTAGCTTGATTATCCTCCATTTTTACATTGTTTCTAAGCTTTGCAAGTTTTATATCACCCTCATAATCAAGATAGTCGCCATAAACAAAAATTGTATCGCCTTGATTTATTATTACGTTGCTAAATGCTTCAAACCTATTTGCTTCCTCGTATAAGTAGGCGCTATCGCAATACATAAAAGCTCCTTCGTGATAAAAAACCACATCATTTAGAAATACTTGAGCTTCTGTTGTGGGTCTTTTAACAAGTTCTCCAGCGTTTCTCATTTCTATTATTTTGGGTTTAGCGGGAGATTGTTGAGCCTTTACTCCTAGAATAAAGATAAAGAGCACACTAAAAAGGAGTGCACTCTCTATCGAAAAAAGTATATGTTGTTTTTTTTCTCTCATTTTGTCAAAAAATTGACATGCTTTATAAAAATAGCTGTTTATCTAATCCACCCTTCGTATCTAAATTCGCAATTACGCCAATTCTCATCAATTCTTACGTAAGTAGTCTTTATCTTGTTTTTGAGCCACTTGTCCAATAACTCTTGCCTCTTTTTATTCTCAGCCATCATCTTTATTGTTTGATAGTCGCTGTTCATATCGGCTTTGTGTCCCTCAATTCTTTTTGACAGTTTCACAATAGCCGCAACTTGTTTGTCTTTAGAGTTTCGCATTATAAATGGCTTAGATATTTCTCCTTGTTTCATCTCACCCACTTGGCGAGCAATGTCTTGGTTTAGCTCATTCATCTCAAATCGTGGAGTGCCAGCATAATTACTTTCTCGGTTCATGTTTACCATAATTCCCTTATTGTTGCGTGTATCTTTATCAGCCGAAATAAATGTGGCAGCTTCATCAAAGCTAATTTCATCATTTACCAATGCTGTTTGAATAGAGTCGAGGCGAGCTATAGCATTATCAAGTTCCTCTTGTGGAACTTTGGGTTTCAACAGAATGTGGCGAAAGTTTCCTTGGTCGCCTCTGCGTTCTATCAATTGAATTATATGATATCCAAACTCTGTTTCTACAATATTAGACACTTTCGAAGGATCGTTAAGTGTGAAGGCAACATTAGCAAACTCTGTTGCTAATGAGGCTCTCCCCATAAATCCAAGTTCACCTCCTTTTACAGCCGAGCCATCTTCGGAGTGGATGAGAGCCAAGGTAGAAAAATCTGATTCACCAGAGTTGATTCGCTCTGTAAAATCTCTCAGTTTAGCTTTTACAGCATCAATTTCACTAAGAGGTATTTTGGGTTCCAATGTTATAATTTGCACCTCCACAGCTGTGGGAATAAATGGCAAACTATCTTGGGGAATAGAAGAGTAGAAGTTTCTAATTTCGGATGGTGCAAGTACAATATCTCCAATTAGTTTATTTTGAACACCTTGTACCAATTCTCCTTCAACTATCTGCTTGCGTATATCGTCACGAATAGAGCGTATATTCTTACCATAATACTCTTCGAGTTTCTCTGCAGAGCCTGCACGGTCTATTGTTTCATTCAGCCAATACTCTACCATTCGATTTACATTCACATCCGATACCTGTATACTGTCTAGTTTTGCTTGGTGAAGAAAGAGTTTGTTTACAGCCAACTGTTCAGGAATAAAGCAGTAGGGGTCTCCTTCAATTCTAGTGTTATTCAAAAGCATTTCGCGGCGTGCTTCTTCTACCTCCGATTTATAAATAGCTTCATCACCCACTACCCACACAATCTCTTCAACAACATTGTTTTGCGATATTATATGCTGACATCCAATGAGAGCAAGAAATAAAATAAAAACTTTCGTAGAAAACTTCATAGTACGTTTTATGTTTAAAAAATAATCAACGTAAAAGTAACTATAATCGTATAGTAGCCAATCAAGTTCGCTGTTAAAAGTAGTTATAAACCCTTTGAAACAGCGAATCCTCTATTTTAATGGTGTTTATAACAAAGTAGAGACACTTAATTTAAGTGCCTCTACTATATTTTATGTGGGCTTTAGCCCAAAGAGTGTTTGTAAAAAAACCACTAAAATATTTATGAAATAAAACTAAATGCTCATTTTAAATCCTGCAAAGAAGCTCCGTGGTGCACTTGGTCCATAAATGTAAGCCGATGCACGTCCAGCACCTGTATCAAAGTCATCTTGGTATGCATTAAATATATTTTGAACACCCGCATTCAATTCAAGCTGAATATTTTTGAAGATATCAATTGTGTAAGATAGTTTTGTGTTCAATTCGAAAAATATTGGCGATTCTTCTGTGATATTTACCTTCGAAAACTTGTCTACACCTTCAACTCCTTCTCCTGCTTCGTGAGGAACTAGCATACTTCCTGTATAATTTCCTGACAGTGATGCCGAGAATTTCTTCACGGGTGTAAATGTTGCTACAAAGTATGCATAACTGTTGGGGGTGCGCATCATCTCTCTAGTTGCCTCTACTTGGTCAAGCTCTTCCTCTTCCTCGTTTTCAGGTTCCCACCATTTTCTTGCAGAAGAGTAAAGGCTTCTTTGGAATGTTGCTCCTGCTTGTAAGCTTAGCCATGATGCAAAATCTACGCGCCCTTCTAAGTTTACGCCATAAACTTCTGCGCCATCTATAGCATTTTCAACCGTAATCTCATTTCCTTTTCTCACGTTCACAAATGGATTTTCCAAATGTGTATAAAACCCTTCAATCAAAAGATTGAGTTTAACTCCATTAACTTCATGATACATGTCTATTTATCCACTAAGGCTTTGGGACTGTTCTGCGTCTAAATCATCCGAAAGAAGTCTTACTATCTGTTCACCTCCAGCGATATCTACATGTAAATCTTCGTCGTATAGCTGTGGGGCTCTAAATCCCTCGCTATAGCTAACTCTGAGGTTTATTTTGTCGTTAGGATTAAATCTGATATTGGCACGCGGACTAAAGATGGGGTTGTCCACCAAGCTGTTTTTGTCCAGTCGTCCTCCAATAAGGAAGCTCCAATTACTGTTTACCCACTCATTTTGAGCAAAAGCTGTGGCTGTTTTAGCTCTCTGTTTTATAGATTTTGTTCTATATCCACTCACATCGTCTAGTTCATTGCCAAGGTACTCTAAGCCTCCTGTCAAGCTAGCAGGCATAAACCAAAGTTTGTCAAACTTATAGCTGTATTGCCCTCCTATTTGGTAGGTGTGGTCTGTTGTTCGACCATAAGACATAAGTCTAGTGTTGTGGTTATCTATTTGTTTGTTCACGTCATCTATCTCTTCCTGACTCATTCCTGGCTTTACTTCAGGTAAATCGTCTTTTGCTGGGTCTCCTCCTCCATAATAGCTTTTTCTGTTAATATATTGAGTAGAAGCATATAAACTAAATTTGTTTTTTCCGTTGGCAGATGATCGATCAAACTTTAATCCTCCACCATTTATGTTGTGTTCGGTTTGCTCTGTTATGTATGCCTCGTGAGCAGGACGATCCAATTGGTCGCCACCTCTTCGAAACTCGTGCATGTTATGGTACTCAAGCGTTATTCTTGAATAGTCGCCAGTTTTTAAGAACGATCTAAAACCTAAAGAACGATTAGTGAGGGTTGCCAATTCTGTAAACCCGTCTCCGTCATGGTCGTATCCATCTCTATCACGGTGTTGGCCATACACCATCATCCCTGCATTTCTTTTTTCACCAATCATAGAAGCATTAAACGAGGTGTTGTTTTCGAATGCTCCAGATGAGTTGAAGTTGGAAACTGTATGTGAAAACTCAGCAGAGTTGCGCAAAGGCTCTTTTGTAATAATGTTGATACTTCCACCAATGGCAGAAGAACCCATAAGAGCAGAGCCTCCTCCACGTATAACCTCTACTTTTTCTATCATATTGGCGGGTATTTGTTCAAGCCCATATACACCACCCAGCGATCCAATGATTGGGCGTGAATCTATTAAAATCTGCGAGTAGGGACCATCTAGTCCATTGATTCTTACTTGTGGAAACCCACAATTCTGACAGTTGCTCTCAACACGTAGTCCAGGTTGAAACTTCAACCCGTCTGATAGTGTGTTTGAGTTGGTTGCATCGAAAGTCTTCATGTCGAGCACGCTTACAAGCGAAGGTGATAATCGGCGAATATTGCCATTTCTGTCAGCAGAAATCACTACATCTTCAAAGTATATGGTACTTTCCTCCAAGTCGAAGTTTAGCTCTTGTGTTTCTCCTTTTTCTATATTGATTGTTTGCTGGATGGTTTTATAGCCCATCATTTTTATTTCTACCGTGTGTTCTCCTAGTGGAAGATTTTTCAGATAGTAGTGTCCCGTTTCATCTGTGGCTGTACCTATTGTAGTACCTTTTATTTGAAAGGTTACATAAGGAAGATGTTCTTTAGTAGCTTTGTCTAAAATATGCCCAAATACATTTGCATCAGTACCTTTGGGCTCTTCTGCAAAAGAGTGTTTTGCTGTAAGGCATAGTAATGCCAATAGTATATATTTAAATTTCATTATTTGTATGTGAAGTATTGTATTGAATGTAAAATTATGAGTAAAGAATATCCATTAAGCATAGCTTTAAAAGAGTTTTGTCACTTAAACTTTAATAAAGTGACAATCTACTTTATGCACTAAAACTTTATAAGGGGGGGATAAAACATGTAAATTCTAATTATTGAACTTACACTATACATTCATTAAATGGAGGGGCGCGTAGAAGATTACTATTAACCTTTTGTGCTATAAGGGCAGTCTCTTGGTAAGCGTAGTTGTGACCAACTAAATATTGAAGAGGACTATTAATCTCGATATAAGGGATAATTGCAGTAGTTGAGTAACCATGAGTATGTAACTCAATAGCAATAATCTCCTTTGAAATATGCTCGTGAGATGTAGTTTCACTTTTATCGAATGGATGGGAGTGAACTACAAAAGAGCTATCTTCTATATGGCTATGGATAAATAGCGTTTTGCCGTTTATAAAAGTTATAAACAGTAGCGGCAAAAACCATTTCAGAGATTGTGTAAAAATCTTTTTTCTCATAGCTTATTACAAAAGTATATCTTTTTTGTACAATTGCAATGATAGTCGCAAGTAATTAGGATGGTAATCCTTTAAACATTGTTATTTAAAGGCATTATCAAAGATATAACCAAAATAATGATAGAAAACTATAAAGTCTCTTAGTTGCTTCAATTAATTGGCTGATGTACTGAAGAGTCTCAAAAAATCACTATTTTTGTTGTAGCAAAAAAAGATTGAAAATTATAACTAAAATAACCTACTCAATAAAATTAGTAAGAATCTGTAAGAGAAAGAAATGGATACTCAAGCAATAATAGAAAAATACTATACTAAAGGAACTAAACTTTATAACATTTATATGTCGCATGTAACGGATGTGACAAATAGAGCACTATCAATTGCACACAAACATCCTGAATTGGCAATAGATATTAAGTTTCTTGAAGAGGCTTCTATGTTGCACGATATTGGGATTTTTATGACAAGTGCGCCACATATCTATTGCAGGGGCGAGTACCCATATATCTGTCACGGTTATTTGGGCAATGATTTGCTCCAGCGTGAAGGATTTCCCAAACATGGACTTGTTTGTGAAAGACATACAGGAACAGGCTTGAGTTTGAAAACTATACTTAAACGTAAACTCCCCATTCCTCACCGCGATATGAGACCTCAATCTATGGAGGAAAAAATAATCTGTTTTGCAGATAAATTCTATTCAAAGTCGAAACTGGGGAAAGAGAAATCTGTAAAAAAAATTAGGAGACGTCTTCGTAAACATGGCAAACATCAAGTGAAGCAGTTTGACGAATGGTGTGAAATGTTTTTGTAGCAAAATAATTATTGTAAAACCCTCCTCTTTGGCAAAGAATTTGCAGTAGACATATAAGGTTATCAATGATATGATATAAGTAGAGGTAAATTGGTTTGCCTCAATATTATGTAAACGGTGCTATGCAACAAGTTTGCATGGATTAAATATATAATTATGAAACAAAATAATAAGAATAAAAACTACTCTGAGGAGTTCCCAAAAGAGGACAACTTGACACAAGAACAAGAAAACTTGGATAAAGAGACTGTCTTAAACGACAATTTGTCAGATAAAGAGGAATATTTGTCTGACGAAGAAGGAAAGGACGAAGAGAAGACTTTACAAGAAAAGTATGATGAGCTAAATGATAGTTATCTGCGTCTTCACGCCGAATATGATAATTACCGAAAGCGTACTTTGAAAGAGAAAATGGAAATTATTAAAACTGGTGGGGAGAAAGTGCTCACCGAGATGATTCCATTGATAGATGATTTTGAGCGAGCGCTTGAAACTGTTCAAAATGCTGAGGATAAAAAAGCAATTGTTGAGGGATTGGAGTTAATCTATTCTAAGTTTATTAGCTTTATCAATCGTCATGGTGTAAAAGAGATGGAAGCTATAGGCGAACCATTTGATGCAGACAAGTTTGAGGCTATTACAACTATTCCTGTTGAAGATAAATCGCAAAAGGATATGGTGGTAGATTGCGTTCAAAAAGGCTATATACTACACGAGAAAGTAATTCGTTTCCCAAAAGTAATTGTAGGTAAATAAGATGTCAAACAAAAGAGATTATTACGAAGTTTTAGGGGTTTCCAAAAGTGCATCTGCAGAAGAGATAAAGAAAGCATACCGACAAAAAGCTATTAAATATCATCCTGACAGAAACCCTGGTGATGATGAGGCAGAAGATAAATTTAAAGAAGCTGCCGAGGCTTATGAGGTTTTGAGAGATGAGAATAAGCGTGCTAGATATGACCAGTTTGGACATGCGGGCATGAGCGGAGCTGCTGGTGGTGGCTTTGGTGGCGGTATGTCTATGGAAGATATCTTCTCTCAATTTGGAGATATCTTTGGTGGTTTCGGTGGCTTTGGCGGTTTCGGCGGTGGCGGTCGTGGTGGACGCAGAGTTAATCGAGGATCAGACCTGCGAGTGAGAGTAAAGCTTACTTTAAAAGAGATACTTAATGGTGTTGATAAAAAAATTAAAGTAAAAAAATACGTTGCATGTTCGCATTGCGATGGTAATGGCTCGGAAAATGGCACATCGCACACTACTTGCGATACCTGTAAGGGTTCGGGTTCTGTTACACGTGTAACCAACACTATATTGGGACAGATGCAAACATCAAGTACATGTCCTACATGTGATGGAGAGGGTAAAACAATAACTAAAAAGTGTACACACTGTAGTGGTGAAGGTGTTATTCGTGACGATGAAATTATCACTATTCAAATTCCAGCTGGTGTAGCAGAGGGAATGCAACTCTCTATGACTGGTAAAGGAAACGCTGCAAGACGTGGTGGAGTAAGTGGCGATCTTTTGATTATAGTAGAAGAGGAGGAACATCCAGACTTGATAAGAGACGAGAATGACTTAATTTACAATCTGTTTTTAAGTTTCCCAACTGCAGCTCTTGGTGGTTCGGTGAGGGTGCCTACTGTTGAAGGTGAAGCTAAAATGACCATAGAGCCAGGCACTCAGCCAGGCAAAGTGTTGCGTTTGCGCAACAAAGGGCTTCCATCGGTACACGGATATGGTACAGGCGATTTATTGATAAATGTAAATGTATATGTACCTGAAAAGCTGACAGCCAAAGAGACCAAAATAATGAAAGAGTGGGAAAAGTCAACTAGCTTTGAACCATCAAAATCGGCAAAGAATACAGTGTTTAGTAAATTTAGAAAAATGTTTAAGTAGAGGTTTTCTCAATAAATCTTTAAAAGTAGATATGTTTAATTAGGTGAGGCTTACAATAGCCTTCAATTGACGCAGAGAGGATTCCCTTTCTGCGTTTTTTTTGACCCCATTTTGCCACTTCATTAAAACATTATATGCTATATTCTTGTTTTACATATAGTTTCATAAGAGCTCTATACCTTACAAAGCTCTTGTTTTTTTAAAATTGCAAAAACAAACATTTTACACAAAAGAAATGAAGATATTAATACACCATATTTACGAGTACAATAAAGGATTGAGAAATCTTGTTCTTTACACTATGAGCACCACAGAGAAAGCAAGGGTAAAAGAGTTGCTAGATAATAGAAGAATTAGTTATTGTTTTTCGAAAGTTACTTCCGATAGAATTAATCTCTTCTTTGGCGATGAAGTTTGTATAAAAATCATCAAATCATTTGGGGGTAAACCTCTTTCAGACTATACAGATGAGGAGGATTTTATGCTTGGCACTATGCTCGGATACGACCGTATACTACAGTGTGAGCGATATATCAAAAGGAAGAAACTATAGAAGTTTATACCAGCAGTCTGCTTTTAATTTGTGCTACACCCGCGTTTCTATTAAATCTCTAATATTGGTAGTGTAAGCGGGTGATAGGTGTTCTTGCTTCATTTTAAAACTCTTTTTGTCCATCCCAGCTAGTCGCACTACATTCGATTTGTAGGTATCGTTTATCTTATCTATTATATGC